>JAITEY010000129.1 GCA_031281815.1 Desulfovibrio sp.
GGGGGGTGGTGTGGATATCTCGCCCCCGGGGGGGGGGGGGGGCCCCCCCCCCCCCACCCCGCCGGAGGCGTAAAAATCATGTATGCTTCCGACACGACCGGCGTCTGTCGAATATGTCCCGCGCTCGCCGCAAACATATCAACTTGATATTTTAGGATTTTTTCTTCAAAAATTTGTCGTGCGCGCGGACGGCCGATTCGCACAGAGGCACATAAAGAAAAGGCGCGAAACGCCGGGCGAGCAATACGAAGACCAAGGCGAACGCAACGGCGGAAAGTCCTGCCTGTACGGCCGCGCAGAGCAGGGATTCCGCCGCGTCCGCCGAGTATGCCGCACCGACCAGGTACGCCGCGCCCTGCTGCGCACCCAAAGCGCAGAGACCTGCGGGCAGGGAACACAGCAGGGCCGCCGCCGCCTTGCGTCCTTCAGCGCCCAGAGCGGAAATGCCGAGTTTGCCGCGCAGGCGCAGGCAGATGCCCAGCGTATACAGGGCGACCCCGGCAACGCCGGCCCCGGCAACGCCTGCCGCGCCCAAGTGCCGCGCCCCGAAAACATACAAAGGCAGGGCGGCCAGAGCGGCCAGCGTCCCGACCAGCGCCGGTGTCAGGGTATCCCTGTGCGCGTAAAAGGCCCGCCCCGCGACCTGCTGTACGGCCCAGAAAGGCACCCCGAGCAGCAGTATGCTCAACAGCAGCCCCGACTCCGAGGCAGCCTGCGCGGAAAAATCCCCCTGCCTGAAGATGAGACGCATGATCGGCCCGGCCGCGCTCTGCATCCAGAGCGTCAGGGGCAGGGCGACCAGCAGTGTGTTGCCGGCGGCGGAGTGCAGCGTCGCCGCGAAGCGCTCCCGTTCCCCGCGGGCGGCCAAGGCGGCGAGGAATGGATAGGACGCGACTCCGGCTGCCTGGGCGACTACCCCGACCGGCACCTGCATTATGCGCCGTGCGTAGCTCAGCAAGCTGACTCCGCCTTCCCCGGCCAGGGAACCGAAAACTCGCACCAACTGCTCGTCCAGGGCCACGATGCTCTGCCCGAGCATCAGCGGCAGCGCCAGGAAAAAAACCTGTTTCATGTGCGGATGCAGCAGGCACGGCGCAAACGCCGCCCCGCCCGCCCGTACGGCAAGTACAGGCAGGCAGAGAGCGCCGCTGAAAGCCCCGGCCGTGACTCCCCAGCAAAAGCCCTCCATGCCGCGTTCCGGAAAACAATACCGCCCGAGAACCCCGAAAAGAATGATGCAGCCGTTGTACACCAGGGGAGTCAGGGCCGGGACGGCGAATTGCCGGCGGCAGTACAGCAGGGCTGTAAAACAGGCGCCGGGCAAAAAGCAGGCTTGGGCGGGAAGAATGATGCGCAGAAAGAACACCAGCCGCGCCTGCGCTTCAGGCGCAAACCCCGGCGCGGCGAAGGGCGCGATGAACGGAGCCGCCGCCCAGGCCCCCGCCGTCAGAACGACTATGCACAGAGCCGCCCAGCATACGGCTGCGGAAAAAAAACGCCGCGCATCGGCCTCGTCCTCGGCAAAAGCGGCGGAAAGCAAGGGTACCAAGGTGACGGAAAAATACCCGCCCGCCATGAGATAATTGAGAAAATCAGGAACGGTAAAGGCGGCGAAATAGATGTCCGCCTCGGCGCTCGTCCCGAAATTGTAGGCGATAATCTTGTCCCGCACCAATCCCATGACGCGGGACAACAAAACCCCGACGCCCAGAGCAAGGGCCGCCGCTCCCATGCCCTGCGTACGCGTGAGCAGGTTCTTCTTCGGCGCGCCGGTGTTCGTCATGCAAGCCTGCTGTTACTGCTGTGTTATGCCTCCGGCGGCCAGGGCTCCGCCCTGGACCCGGCAGGGGAATGATTCCCCTGCACCCCCATCGGCTTCAACAAGTTTTCTCCAAGGGAAACCGGCCGGTCATTCCGAACACAGTGAGGGCTGCGGTCCAAGGCAAGCTCCATATATTCCCGCATACGGCGGTCGAACACTTCCGTGTCAAAGTTCGCCGCCCAAGCGGAAAGTATCGCGGGATCAAAGGCTCCGTGCATCGCTTCAAGGCGATCCAGGCCGGCGTTCAAGCTTTCCGGCGTCTGTTCCGCAAAAAACAGCCCGGTCACACCGTCCTTGACCGTTTCCAACGCGCCGCCGCGGGCATAGGCCAGGACGGGGCGGCCTGCGGCGGCGGCTTCCAGAGGGACGATGCCGAAGTCTTCTTCCCCGGGAAACACCAGTGCGCGCGCCGCAGCAAGCAGGCGCGCCGTTTCGGCGTCGTCGCGGCGCAGGGCAAAGGTTATGTTCGGGCCGGCTTCGGCCTGGAGCTTTTTACGCTGTTCACCGTCGCCGATAATCAGCAGCTTGCGACCCGATGCGTTGAAGGCCTGTATTGCCAGATCGGCCCGCTTGTAAGCGACGAGCTGCCCCAGAAATACATAAGGCGCGTCCGCCGGCGGGGGCGTGAAGACGCCGTCGGCCGGCCGGAAGCGCGCGCAGTCCACCGGCGGGTAAATCACCTCCGCCTCCCGGCGGTAATACTTGCGTATGCGCCCCGCAACCCAGAGCGAATTGGCGATGAAGCGGTCCACGCGGGCTGCCGAAGCATAGTCCCACAGGCGCAGGCGGTGGGCGAAAAGTTTAAATGCCGCTCGGGTCACGGGGCCGAAGCTCTCCAGGTAGTCCTGGTAACGGTCCCAGATATAGCGCATGGGACTGTGGCAGTAGCAGACATGCAGGCAGTCGGGCGCGGTGAGCACCCCTTTGGCGGGTCCGGCCTCACTGCTGATGACCAGATCGTAGCCGCGCAGGTCGATTTGCTCCAGAGCCGCAGGCATGAGGGGCAGGTAGTGCCGGCAGCAGGTGACGGCACCGGGCAGACGGGCTATGAAGGTCGTCCGGATGCTGTGCTGCAATATCTCTTCCGATACGGCGGACCTGTCGAGAACGTGCGTAAAGATGTCGGCTTGGGGAAAGATACGGCACAGGCGTTCGAGAACTTTCTCGCCGCCGCGCATGCCGGTCAGCCAGTAATGAATAAGGGCGACTTTCACGATTTCCGCCGGGAGCCGCGCCGCGCCGGGACGTTTTGCCGTTTCCCCGGACCCGCGGCGGCGTTGCTGTGGTCTCCGG
>JAITEY010000148.1 GCA_031281815.1 Desulfovibrio sp.
TGGAACAATTTGTCCGCCTCGTGGGCATTTATCCGGTCGGCAGCGTGGTGGAACTGCAGGACGGATACAGGGGCGTCGTCACCGGCAGCAATTACACCAATCCCATACTGCCCGTCGTCACTCTGGCCCTTGACCCGGACGGACACGCCATGTGCCTGCACGAATGCGACTTGGCCAAAGACGGCGTTGCGGGCATTGCCCGTTGCCTGCCTCCCGAAACTTCCGGCATAGATCCCGGCAGGGTGCTCGGCATCCCGGCCTGACGGCCGGCCGACTCCGCCGCCGGAACAGCGTTCCCGCCGCTCCGCGTTGTTGCGTTGCAACTGCCGCGTTGCATAGATGCCCGACATTCGGGGCACGAATCCCGCCGGGAAAATACCCGATCTTGCGCCTGCTTGAGCAGGCCCGCCGGGGAAGTTTGCGAAGAAGCCCCTCAAAAAAACCTCGGTGATTTCCCCTACCGTCATGCCGCTCCCATACCGACCCACGCAACCATAAGGATACTCCGTGAGCAACGAACCGGACAAAATAATCTATTCCATGATCCGCGTGTCCAAAAGGCACGGTCAAAAAGAAATTCTCAAGGATATTTCGCTGTCCTATTTTTACGGAGCCAAAATCGGCGTCCTGGGCCTGAACGGCTCAGGCAAAAGTTCCCTGCTCCACATCCTGGCGGGCGTCGACAACGATTTCGACGGAAAAACCGTCCTCGCCCCGAACTTGAGCGTCGGCCTGCTGGAGCAGGAACCCCTGGTCAATGAACAGCGCACGGTACGCGAAATCGTGGAAGAAGGCGTCGCGGACCTCATTGCCGTCCGCAACGAATTCGACGCCGTCAACGCCAAGTTTGCCGAACCTCTCGAGCCGGATGCAATGGACGCGCTTCTCGCGCGCCAGGCGGAAATTCAGGAGGCAATGGACAACAAAAACATATGGGACCTGGACTCACGCCTGGAGATGGCCATGGACGCCCTGCGCTGCCCGCCGCCCGACACGCCCGTCCCGGTTGTTTCCGGCGGAGAACGCCGGCGCGTCGCCCTCTGCCGTCTGCTGCTGACCGCCCCGGACATCCTGCTGCTGGACGAACCCACCAATCATCTCGACGCCGAATCCACAGCCTGGCTTGAGCGGTATCTGCAAAGCTTCCCCGGAACCGTTATAGCCGTGACCCACGACCGCTATTTTCTGGACAACGTGGCCGGCTGGATACTGGAACTCGACCGTGGTCGCGGCATTCCCTGGAAAGGCAACTATTCCTCCTGGCTCGAACAAAAGCAAAAACGCCTGACGGATGAGGAGAAAACCGTTTCCGAGCGCGCCAAAACCCTGCAGCGCGAACTGGAGTGGATACGCATGGCCCCCAAGGGGCGTCACGCCAAGAGCAAGGCCCGCATTCATGCCTACGAGGCCCTGCTCTCCCATGAAGCCGAACGCCGCGCCCCGGACCTGGAAATTTATATCCCGCCCGGACCCCGGCTGGGCAAACTGGTCGTCGAAGCCGAAAACGTCACAAAACGCGCCGGCGACAAGCTCCTGGTCGAAAACCTGAATTTCTCCGTGCCGCCGGGTGCCGTGGTCGGCATCATCGGCCCCAACGGCGCGGGAAAAACCACGCTGTTCCGCATGATTGCCGGCCGCGAAAAGCCGGATTCCGGTATCCTGCGCATCGGCGACAGCGTGAAAACTGCTTGGGCGGACCAGAGCCGCGAAGCCCTCACCCCCGGCAAGAGCGTCTACGAAGTCGTCAGCGAAGGCCGCGACGTCGTCACCTTGGGCAACAGGGAAATAAACGCGCGCGCGTATTGTTCCCGCTTCAACTTCAGCGGGCAGGACCAACAGAAGAAGGTGGACACGCTCTCCGGCGGGGAAAGAAACCGCGTGTATCTGGCGCTTGTTCTCAAGGCCGGCGCCAATCTGCTCCTTCTGGACGAGCCTACCAACGACTTGGACGTCAACACCATGCGGGCGCTGGAAGACGCTTTGGAGAACTTTGCCGGCTCTGTGCTGGTCATCAGCCACGACCGCTGGTTTCTGGACCGCATCGCCACGCACGTTCTGGCCTTTGAAGGGGACTCGTCCGCCGTGTTCTTCGACGGCAACTACAGCGAATACGAACAGGACCGCAAAAAGCGCCTGGGCAAGGAAGCGGACCAACCGCACCGGGCCAAGTTCCGGAAGCTGACTCGCGACTGAGGCGCGTCGCCTCTTTCGACACGGCACGTTCCCTCCGATGCCGGCCGCACCGGTGTCGTGGAGCATTGCGCGGCAGGTTCGTGCCGCCTCGCCGCCCCAACCCTTTACAAACTGAAAAGCGGACTTATACTAAAGCCGATCCGACCTGAACTATTCCGCAGAAATACCGCGGAACGGTCCGCACTGTTTGAGCATGCTCCGTGCATGCTCTTCGGCATTCCATTAATTATACTATGGAGAGTAAGATGATCCGCTATGTAGACAGCAAAAAAATGGGACGATCCTATCTCGGTTGGCTTGACAGCCATTTCCACTTTTCCTTCGCCGAATATTACAATCCGGATAATATACAGTTCGGCGCGCTGCGTGTGATAAACGACGATATCGTGCAGCCGGGGACAGGATTCGACACGCACTCGCACCAGAATATGGAAATCCTTTCCTATGTGATTGACGGGCAACTGTCCCACGCCGACAGCATGAACAACAAACATACCCTCACCCGAGGGCAGGTGCAGTACATGAGCGCGGGTACCGGCGTCTCACACAGCGAGCATAACCGGGGAAAAGATCAATTACGTTTTCTGCAGATATGGATACTGCCGGACAGGAACGGGCATAAGCCCAACTACGGCGACTACCGCTTCGCTTTTGAAGACCGCCTCAACACATGGCTGCCCATCGCCACAGGCGTGGGCAACAAAACATCCGGGGCACCCATCCGGATCAACCAGGATGTCAACGTCTACGCCGCCGTGCTGACCGAAGGCAGAAGCCGCGATTTCACGGTCGGCAAAGGACGCCGAGCGTACCTCGTCCTGATTGAGGGCAAGGCGGATGTCAACGGTACGGCCCTTTCCATGCGCGACGGCCTGGAAATCGTGGAAGAAAACATCACCGTCACCCCCGAAAACTCCGCCCACATGCTGATCATCGAAATGGCCGGGGCATGACCGCCACACGGACGTTGACGCGAAAAAGAAGGAGTCCGCGAACCACACTTTACACGCGGGAACAGCCGTCGGGCATGGGGTTCATCAAAAACCGACGGGGTTCGACAGAACTGCCGGCAGATAGGGCAGCATACCGCACGGTTCGGGAAAGGCGTCATCTCTTTCCTCCCGCTGCGGAGCTGCCCTTGCATCACTTTCTTGGACGCTGCTCCAAAGAAAGGGAAGTTTGCCGGATGCTCAGAATTCGTACTTCACCTGCAGACTGCCGGTCACGCCTTCGCGGGTGCCGGTGTACGCCTGTACGCCGAAGTCGACGGACAAGCCGCCGATACCTGCGGGCTTGAACGACACGCCGAGTTCGCCGATGCCCGTGCTGCCTTTCAGGTCGGGAGCGTCAATGGGCGAACCGTTGACCCGGGTCCTGGATTTGCCGTCGAATTCGTAATCCAGGTAAGCGCCGACGTAGGGCGAAACGGAACCGTCAACGAAACTCAGGCGGCCGCCCAGGCGGGTACGCAGGGAGTCTACGGCGTCAAAGTCGATTTTTTCCCATCCCACGATTGCATCAGCGCTGTCCTGGCGGGTCCAAATGCCGCGCGCGGACAGGTCGAGCAACAGGGATTCCGTGAGGTG
>JAITEY010000159.1 GCA_031281815.1 Desulfovibrio sp.
CAAATCCGCCTGATCCGCATCTGGGAGCAGCTCTTTGCCATTTACGGGCTGCATATCGGCCAAATGCTCCTGACGCGCGCGGACCTTGAAGACCGCGAACGCTTTCTCAACGCCGGAGATCTGCTCAACACGCTCCTGGATCACGGCATAATTCCCGTCGTGAATGAAAACGACGCCGTGGCCGTGGCCGAAATCAAGGTCGGCGACAACGACAACCTTTCCGCGCTGGTGGCCGTGCTGGCCGAAGCCGATTGTCTGTTTCTGCTGACGGATACGGACGGCCTGTATACCGCCGACCCCCGCGCTCACCCCGACGCCGAACAAATCCGGCGCGTCGAGGTCATCGACGACGCCGTGCGCGCTTCGGCCGGAGGAGCAGTGTCTGCCCTGGGCACAGGCGGTATGGCGACAAAAATACAGGCTGCCGAAATCGCCGTAAGGGCCGGCATCGGCGTGGTCATCGCCTCAGGAGCGCAGAGTTCCGTCATCGGCGATCTTCTGGAAGGCAAAGAAAGCGGCACCTTCTTCGCGCCCCGCAGCAATCCGCTGGAACGCCGCAAACAGTGGATATTCGGCGCTCCCCCCGCCGGCTGCGTCAGCATCGACGCGGGCGCGGCCGCGGCCTTGCGCCGCAGAAAAAGCTCGCTGCTCCCGGCCGGCATCACCGCCGTCAGCGGCTCATTCGCAAGAGGAGCCGTTGTGCGCATCCTGGCCCCCGACGGCAGAGATCTGGCGCACGGCGTGCCGCGCTACAACAGCGACGCCCTGTCCCTTATCATGGGCAGGCGGTCGGATGACATCGCGGGCATTCTCGGCTATGAATACGGCCCTGTGGCCGTCCACCGCGACGACCTCATCATGCTTGAAGATTCCGACACCTGACGCCGACACCTGACGCCGAAGCCTCGGCGGCGGAAGCAGCGTTTGTTTGCAATGCGCTTGGGGAGTACAGCCGTGAAGGACACAGAAAACGTGAAGAAGGTCGAAGCCGGAGCCGGCGCCGTACCGACCGTATGCCGGGAAGCCAAAGAAGCGTCGCGCATGCTGGCTTCTTTGAGCACTGCGCGCAGAAACCGCATCATGACGGCTCTTGCCGAAGCTCTGCTCGAACATGCTTCCGGCATTCTTGAAGCCAATGTTCTGGATGTCGACGCTGCGCGCGCGGCCGGCCTGAGCGCGAGCCTGACGGACAGGCTTGTGCTGAACGAAGAGCGCCTGGAAGGCATCGCCGCCGGTATCCGCGTTCTGGCGCGGCTGCCCGATCCGGTCGGCACGGTCATGGACGGACGCAGACTCGATTCCGGCCTTGTCCTTGAACGCCGCAGGGTGCCTTTGGGCGTGGTGGCCGTCGTCTATGAAGCCAGACCCGACGTGACCGCGGACGTGAGCGCCCTTTGCCTCAAAACCGGCAACGCCGTCGTCCTGCGCGGCGGCAAGGAAGCCTTCAACACCAACCGCGCCTTGGTCGCGGTAATAGGCGCCTGCCTGGAAACGCTGGATCTGCCCCCGACCGCCGTACAGTACATCAACTCGACCGACCGCTCGGCGGTTGATGAACTGCTGCGCATGGACGCCTGGGTGGACCTGCTCGTTCCGCGCGGCGGGCCCGACCTGCACCGCCTGTGCCGGGAAAAATCGCGTATCCCGGTCATGACCGGAGGCATAGGCGTCTGCCACATCTTCACGGACAAGAGCGCTGACCCGGAAAAATCCCTGAAGGTCATAGAAAACGCCAAGATACAGCGCCCGAGCGCCTGCAATGCCCTGGAGACGCTGCTCGTCCACAAAGATATCGCGGCGTCCTTTTTGCCGAAACTCGCCGCGCACATGGCCCCCTTCGGCTCCACACTGCACCTGAGCCCCGAGGCTGAAGCCTTTTTGCCCGAGCCGCGCGGCATCGCGGCGCTCCCCGTGCAGGAAGGCGATTACGACCGGGAATGGTTGAGCAGGGATTTCAACGTGCATGTCGTGGACGGACCGGATGCCGCCGCCGCGCACATCCGCAGGCACGGCACGGGGCACTCCGAGGCCGTGCTGACGGAAGACATGGCCGTTGCCCGGCGCTTTGTCGATGACGTGGATGCCGCAGCGCTGTACGTCAACGCGTCCACCCGTTTTACCGACGGCGGACAATTCGGCCTGGGGGCGGAAGCCGCCGTCAGTACGCAGAAACTGCACGCGCGCGGCCCCGTAGGACCGGAAAGCCTGACCACCTATAAATGGACGGCGTACGGGGATTATGCGGTACGCACTTAACCGGCCGGCGACACGGAGCGCATCCGCATGAATATCCTGCTGACGGCGGGCGGATGGTCAAGCGAACGCGACGTCTCTCTGGCCGGGGCCGAAGGGGTGCGCAAAGCCCTCATCAATCTCGGGCACACGGTTACGGACCACGACCCCGGCGTGTCGCTCGAGAGTCTGGCCGAAGCCGCCGCGGGCAAGGACTTCGTGTTTATCATGCTGCACGGTTCGCCCGGCGAGGACGGCATCATGCAGGCTGCTCTGGACCGTCTCGGCATTCCTTACCAAGGCTCCGGTCCGGCGGGGTCCATGCTGGCCCTGCACAAGGGGTTCGCCAAGATGCTCTTCGCCTCGGCCGGGCTGGTCACCGCGCCGTGGCGTCTGCTGCCCGGCCGCGCAGGCGCGGAACTGCTCCCCCTTCCCGAATACCCCCTGTTTATCAAAGCGGATACCGGGGGCTCCAGCCTGCACATGGAGCGCGTGGAAACGCCGGATGCGCTGCCCGCGGCCCTGAACCGGCTCTTTGCCTGCGGCGGCCCGTACTTGGCCGAAAGCGCGGTGGACGGCGTTGAAATCACCTGCGCCGTACTCGGAGAACTCGTGAACGGAGTGGAAGTCCCCCGCGCTTTGCCGCCCATCCTCATCAAGCCGGCTGCCGGCAAGGTATTCGATTACGCGTGCAAATATTCGCCCGGCGGGGCCGAGGAACTCTGCCCCGCCCCGATTCCGGAGCGCCTTACGGCGCGTATTCAGGAAGCCGCCCTGACGGCGCACCGCACCCTCGGATTGTCCGGGTACAGCCGCGCCGATTTTATCGTTCCCGACAACGGCGCAAGCCGCACCCTGCCCGGTCCGCCGGCCTGCTCCTCCCCGACTGCCGGGGGGCAATCGGGAATCTCCCTGAAGGGAAAGGCTGAAAACCATAAAGCATGTTTCGAGGCCTGCCCGGTCTTGCTGGAAGTCAATTCCCTGCCGGGCATGACCCGCACCAGTCTTCTCCCTCGGGCCGCTGCCGCCTGCGGGCTCTCTTTCGACCGTCTTGTGGAACGTCTTGTCGAACTCGGTCTGGCCCGCAACCGCGCGGAAGGGTGAACACCCGCCCCGCTCATGCGGCGGTCTGCCGAAAGGAGAAAATGGAGTCCATGCGCGCGCAATCAGCATCCATACCCTGGTCCACAGTGTTTTTTACCCTTTTGGGACTCGGCTGGTGCGGCTGGACGGCATTCCCCACATCCGTCCCGCCCGTGTGCACGACATCCGGCTGCGCGCTTTTCCGGGACGGCATGATAGGCGGAGTATCGCTCTGGTGGGTGGGCGGGGGCTATTTTTTCCTCATGGCGCTTCTCTCTCTGCGCGGCAAACGCATCGCGGCCCGCCTGCTCGCCATGTCGGCCCTTGCGGCGGACAGCGTGCTCCTCTTCATCATGTTTTTTACAGCCCCCTGCTTTGACTGCCTGGTCGTCGCCGTGTTCATCGGTCTGGTCTATTACAGCCTGCGCGGGGTGCCCGACGGCTGGTTTCTCATGCCCAGCGGTCCGTCTCTTCTTTTGCCGGTCTGGTTCGGGCTCTTTCTCGGCAACTGCGTCCTCGCGGCGGACGAAATGCTGCCCCGGCACATACTCGGGGACAAACACGCCGAGGTGAGCATCTTTTTTTCCCCCTCATGCCCGGCCTGCCGCGCGGCCCTCGCGTCCATCGGAAGCGCCGCCGCGCTGTATCCCGTGGCTGAAGAACCCGACGATACAGACCGCATCATCAAGTTCGCATCGTTTCTCAGCGACGGCCTGTCCGCGGGCGACGCCGCGGAACGCAGCATGGATCCGGCTCAGGCCGTGCCCGAACATTCGCTGTTCGACCGCGCCGTGCTGACCGTACAACTGCTGCGCAACAAGTCCGCCCTGCTGCGCCAGGGCGTCCGTTCCCTGCCGCTTATCCGGATCAGCGGCATGCCCGGCTTCGGTGCGACCTCTCTGGAAAAACGCGGCGGCAGGAGTGAAGAGGAAGGACGCCCGCCGGCGGCAACGGTCCGCGACAAGACGCCGGCCGCGCCTCCGGCCGCATCGCAGCCGCCTCCTCCACCTCAGGACGGCGACGGACGTCTGCAGCCGGACTTTTTACGGGATCTGGACAACATCGGCAAGTGCGGCGGCGACGCCGCGCCGTGCTCCGATGCCCCCGGCGCACGGTAGTACGTACCGACATTGATTTTGTATGCCTCCGGCGGCCGGGTGGAATGATTCCCCCCGGACCCCCTCATCCGTCCCTCACTGCGTTCGGGACAGAGAGCGGCCCCTCTATAGCGTTCGACCAAGCGAAGAGTGTATGGAAAAACATAGGTCGGCTTTTCTGGAATACGCGCGGAGTTTTTTCAGCGGCGATCCTGAAAAAGACCGTTATTTACAACTGAAAGTGGACCATACCTTCAGAGTATGCAGTCATGCCGCCGTACTGACGGCCGAAGAGAACGCACTGCGCGCGCCCGCGGTCGGCCGCGCCCTGTCGCTGGCCGCCCTGTACCACGATGTGGGACGTTTCGAGCAGCTCAAACGCTGGAACACCTTTTCCGATGCGCAATCCTGCAATCACGGCCTGTTGGGCGCGAGTATCCTGAAAAAAAAAGAGTTCCTGGACGGAGAAAACCGGGAAGTGCGGCATCGGACGATTGCCGCCGTGGCCATGCACAACCGCTTTGCCCTTCCCGCGGCGCTGCGGGGTGACCTGCTCCTGATTGTCGCCGCCGTGCGCGACGCGGACAAAGTAGACATCCTGCGCATCATGGCGAGCCAACTCGGCCCCGACAGCGCGGCGGACAACACCATGCTGCTGCATCTGAAGGATACACCCGGCGTCTGCAGCCCCGCTATACTAACGGCGTTGCGCGAAAAACGCATGGCCCGCTATATGGATATGCGCACGTTCGATGATTTTCGATTGCTGCTCTGCACCTGGCTTTTCGAACTGCGCTTCGCCGCCTCGTTGCGGGCAATCCGGGAAAACGGCTGCTTCAACAGCATTCTGGACGGTTTTACCGGCGCGCCCGACGTGAAAGCCGAAGCCGCCGCCTTGGTGGAAAACCGCTTGAACGCAGATCCTTCGCCACGCCCCGCATAAACGCCCGCCGGCGCGCCGGACTCCCCTCCCCCCTCAAGAAACTCATCAGGTTTTTTACCGCATTCATTCTTTTGTTTTTTTAGTTGAAATAGAGTGTCAATTTCATTAAACTGCGTTCGCGAACCGGCACTCCCGTTGTCCACCGGCGCAGCAAAGGCGGGGCATGCCGCCGGTCTTTCCGTTGCGCCGACGTCGATTTCCCTGAACCCGCTCAAATCGCATACAGGAGAACGTTATGGCGGTTTTCGACGACCCCTGGCAATTTTCCTCATCCCCGCTGAGCGCCCGCGACTGCCGCGTGCTTGCCTTTACCGGTGAAGAAGCCGTCGGAGAGGGATATGTTTTCGATATTCTGCTTTCGGCGTCCAAGGTCGAAGCGAAGCAGGCGCGGGACATGCAGGAAGCGCTCATGCGCGCCTCCCTGCTCACCCTGACGGGACGCGCGGCGGACGGCTCGTTGTTTTCATGGAACGGCGCGGCCCAAGAGGTGACCTATGCCTTTCCGAGTAAGGCGGGCGCGGTATACGGGGTGCGTATGCGCCCGCGCGCCTGGAAATTGAAGCATTCCGTGCATTCGCACATTTTTTTGAATATGTCCCTGCCCAAGCTGCTCGACAAGCTCCTGACGGAGGAAGGTTTGATCGCAGGCTCGGACTTTGCCGACGACTTGCAGGGGGATTACAAAGCGCGCCCTTTTACCTGCCGGTATAATGAAAACGCTTGTGCTTTTCTGTCCCGCCGCCTGGAAAGAGCGGGCGCCTACACCTACATACGGCAGACGGACGACGGGGACGTGCTGGTGCTGGCGGACGGCAAAAGCGACCCTGACGCGCTTGCTCCGGACGACATGTCG
>JAITEY010000189.1 GCA_031281815.1 Desulfovibrio sp.
GAAACACGCGGAGGTCGGGATATGAGACGCATGGAACGGGAACAGTACGCGGAAATTTTCGGTCCGACCGTCGGCGACCGCATCCGTCTGGCGGACACGGACCTCTGGATAGAGGTGGAGAAGGATTGCTGCGTTTACGGCG
The DNA here is from genome assembly GCA_031281815.1 of Desulfovibrio sp. Lineage (GTDB taxonomy): Bacteria > Desulfobacterota > Desulfovibrionia > Desulfovibrionales > Desulfovibrionaceae > Frigididesulfovibrio. The sequence goes on from JAITEY010000189.1 coordinate 143, forward strand.
AAGAGGTGCTTTTCGGCGGAGGCAAGGTAATCCGCGACGGCATGGGGCAGGGCCGGCACGGGAGCGACAAGGCCGCCGACACGGTGATTACCAACGCGGTGATTGTCGACTACACGGGCATCATTAAGGCGGACGTGGGCATTAAAGACGGACGCATCGCGGGCATCGGCAAGGCCGGCAACCCGGACGTGCAGGACGGCGTGAACGTGTTCATCGGGCCGGGCACGGAAATCATCGCCGGCGAAGGCTGTCTGCTCACCGCCGGGGGCATGGACGCGCACGTCCATTTCATTGCCCCGCAGCAGGTGGAAGAGGCCCTGTGCAGCGGCATCACCACTATGCTGGGCGGCGGCACGGGGCCTGCCTCAGGCACCAACGCCACCACCTGCACCCCCGGCCCTCGGCATCTGGCGCGCATGATTATGGCCACCAACGCTCTGCCCATGAATTTCGGCTTTCTCGGCAAAGGCAATTCCTCGACGCCTGAGGCCTTGCGCGAGCAGATCGAAGCCGGCGCATGCGGCCTGAAGCTGCACGAGGACTGGGGTACGACCCCCGCGGCCATCGACGTCTGCCTGAGCGTCGCTGACGAGTACGACGTGCAGGTAGCGATACACACCGATACATTGAACGAAAGCGGTTTCGTGGAAGATACCCTCGCCGCCTTCAAGGGCCGCACCATACACCCCTACCACCCCGAAGGCGCGGGAGGCGGACACGCCCCCGACATCATCAAGGCCTGTTCGCTGCCCAACGTCCTGCCGTCCTCCACCAATCCCACGCGGCCGTACACGGTCAATACCGTGGATGAGCACCTGGACATGCTCATGGTCTGCCATCACCTCAATCCTTCACTGCCTGAAGACGTGGCCTTCGCGGATTCCCGCATCCGCAGGGAAAGCATCGCCGCAGAGGACATCCTGCACGACATGGGGGCGCTGTCCGTGATTTCGTCCGATTCCCAGGCCATGGGCAGGGTAGGCGAAGTCGTGGTCCGCACATGGCAGACGGCGCACAAGATGAAGCTGCAGCGCGGCCCCCTGCCTGAAGACGCAGGGAGCGGCAACGACAACTTCCGCGTCAGGCGCTATATCGCCAAATACACGATCAATCCGGCCCTGACCCACGGCACGGCCGGGGAAACGGGTTCGGTGGCGGAAGGCAAACTGGCCGACCTTGTGCTCTGGAAACCGGCTTTTTTCGGCGTCAAGCCGCACCTTGTGCTGAAAAGCGGCTGCATTGCGGCCGCGCCCATGGGCGACTGCAACGCCTCCATACCCACGCCGCAGCCGGTGCACTACCGTCCCATGTTCGCGGCCTTCGGCGCGGCAGCGCCGGCCTGCGGCGTCACGTTCGTCAGCCGGGCGGCGCTGCGCAACGGCAGGGCCGATGAACTGCGCAGCCTCGGCGTCACCAGGCAACTCCTGCCGTGCGCGCATACCCGTTCCCTGCGCAAGACCGACATGCGGCTGAACGACGCCCTTCCCCGCATCGAGGTGGACCCGCAAAGCTATGAAGTGCGCGCGGACGGCGTGTTGCTCTGCTGCGAACCGGCAAAGGAACTGCCGCTGACCCAACGCTATTTTCTTTTTTAGGGAAGCGCCGGGCAATGCTGTTGTATCTGCCTCCGGCGGCCGGGGGCTTCGCCCCGAACTTCGCCGGGGTCGACCTGAACCGGCGTAAGGCCGATGATTTCCCCAGGCGGCCCTGCGCCGACTCAGGCCGACTCCCCTCATCGGGGACGAACATGTTCAACGTTGCAGCGCTGTTATGATTGAACCTGCCGATACCCCAAAACCTCTCTGATGAGGACGACAATGCTTGAATTCACGGAAAACCTCGGTCCCTTGCCCGAAGTCGTCTGCGGCGAGCGGCTTTCGCTGGACTACGAAAGCCGAACCAAAGCGCGCAGACGCGTGGTGACGGACAGTGGGCGGGAGGCCGGTCTTTTTTTGGAACGCGGCCGCACGCTTGCCGAAGGCGACGTGTTGCGCGCAACAGACGGCACCCTCGCCCGTGTGCGCTGCCGGCCGGAACCGGTACGCACGGCCCGCGCCTGCGACGCTTTGCCGGCGGCCCGCGCCTGCTTTCACCTCGGCAACCGGCATGCCGCCGTACAGATAGGGAATCTGTGGGTGCGCTTTCTGCCGGATCCCGTGCTGGAAGACATGGTGCGCGGCCTGGGGCTGGAACTGCGCTCGGAAGAAGCGCCTTTCGTGCCTGAAGGCGGCGCATACGGCCACGTCGCCGCGCCGCACGCTCATTCTCATGCCCACGCCGCCGCGCCGCATGACCTCACACTTTCCCATGCCTCGCCGCATGACCACGCCCATTCGCGTGCCGAACAAGGATAACCGACTGTGGACGGTTCACCCTCAAGGCTGCTGTCACTGCTCTATCTGGCCGGTCCCGGCCTGCCGGTCGGGGCCTTTGCCTGGTCCCAGGGCCTGGAAGGAGCCTGCGCCGAAGGGACCGTCAACGATGCCGCCTCTCTGAAGGAGCGCCTGCTCTCCGTGCTGCTCTTCGGCCTGGAACGCTTCGACCTTCCCGTACTGCTGCGCTGTTATGCGGCGGCAGCCGGGAGAAATGCCTTCGAATGTCGCCCGGAACAGCCGGCCCATGCTCACCCGGAACAGCCGCAAAGTACCCCGCCGGAACGGCCGGGGAGCGCCGGCGCGGAACAATGCGCGGACGCCTGCCGGAGGCGCGGTCCTCCGCACGTACGCAAGGAGGAATTCCTGTACTGGGACCGCCTGCTGCTTGCCGGGCGGGAGAGCGCGGAATTGCGGCAGGAGGAGGAACAGACCGGCAAAGCCCTCTGCCGGTTGTTGCGGGAACAGGGGTTGTGGCCGGAAAATCTGGGAGAGGGTTTCTGCGGCTATACGGCGGCCTTTGCGCTGGCTGCGGCGCGTTTGGACCCGGATCCCGGCGACGGACGGGCCGCCGCCTGCGCCTATGCATGGAGCCGCATGGAAAACCAGGCCGCCGCCGCCTGCCGCTGCCTGCCCTTGGGGCAGCGCGCCGTGCAGCGCGTTCTGCTGGACATCATGCCGGAGATTCCGGCGAGCGTCGGACGGGCGGCCCGGACGCCGGATGAGGATATCGGCGCCTGCCTGCCCGGCGCGGTGCTGGCATCCTGCCGGCACGAGCGTCAGTATTCCAGGCTGTTCAGAAGTTGAACCGGCAATCGGGGATACCGAGGAACCGTCGACCCCCGCGCCGGTTCGTACCGCCGGAAGAGTTTGCAGCCGCGGTTCTCCTCAAAAAATGCGCCGGCGCATCAATAACCGTATACATGCATTCGATTGCCTCGGGGGTGGGAACCATGAACGACACGGCGCAACTTCTCAGGGTCGGCATAGGCGGCCCGGTGGGATCGGGCAAAACAGCCCTTCTGCGCTGCCTGTGCCCGTTGCTGCGCGACCGCTACAGCATCGCCGTCGTGACCAACGACATTTATACCAAGGAAGACGCGGAATTTCTGCTGCGCAGTGAAGCGTTGCCCGCCGACCGCATCACGGGCGTGGAAACCGGCGGCTGTCCGCATACCGCCATCCGCGAAGACGCCTCCATGAACATACAGGCCGTGGAAGCGATGCGGGAAAGGCATCCCGGCCTGGAACTGGTTTTCATCGAGAGCGGCGGGGACAACCTCTCCGCCACCTTCAGTCCGGAACTGGCCGATCTGACCGTCTACGTGATCGACGTCGCCGGCGGGGACAAGATACCGCGCAAAGGGGGGCCGGGGGTCACCCGCTCGGACCTTCTGGTCATCAACAAGACGGATCTTGCGCCCCACGTCGGCGCGTCGCTTGAGGTCATGGAACGGGATGCCGCCCGGATGCGCGGGACGCGGCCTTTTGTCTTTACCGAACTGCTTTCCGGACGCGGGGTGGACGCGGTGGCGGATTTCATCATCAGGGAAGGCATGCTGCCGCAACGTCCGGCATCGGCATAAGCAGCAGCGCCTGCAGGTCGTCGGGCGCGGCGAACAGGCCGGCCCAGGCGGGCAGGCTTTGCGCGCCGAGTTCCGGCGACTCCAGGCGGGCATGGTGCAGATAAAATTCCGGACCTTCAGGTTTCAATACACATCCGGCTCCGTCCGCCGCAGGAATCGACTCCGGCGGGCAGTCATCAAGCGCGACGGGGGCGCCGGGTGTGCAGGGAGAAGCTGGTGTGTAGGGATATTCGAGTGTGTAAGGTGAAGCGGGTGTGTAGAGGCATTCCTGTGTGCAGCGGTATTCGGATGTGTAGTGCGTCCGGAACGGGCAAGGGCTCCCGCCGTACAGCGCATCTCCGCACAGGGGAAATCCCGCCGCGGCCAGAGCGGCCCGCACCTGATGCCGGGCGCCGCGCATGATGTCCACGCGTACAAGGCTGACGGTTTCAAGGCCTTCCCCTGCCGGCCGACGCGGCAAAGGGAGCACCCGGCAGCTTCTGGTTTCGTCCGACGTGTTTCTCGGCAGCACCACAGTGACGGAGCGCCTGTCCGTAAGCAGCCTGCCGGCAAGCAGCAGGGGCGCGGTGAGCCTGCCCTGCACCACCGCGAGATAACTCTTGCGGGTCAGCCCGCTGCGCTCGGCACGGCGGAACCGCGCGGCCGCCCTCCCATTCAGGGCGGCGACCACCAGACCGGAAGTCGCGCGGTCCAGGCGCGTCAAAAAATGCAGTTCGTCCGCGTCTTCCGCTGTGAACATTTCCCGCGCGATACGTTCCAGGCTCGCATGCGGACTGCCCGCAATATGCGCGCTGTGCAGGCCGGAAGCCTTGTCGAACACGATATAGTCCGCCGTCCGCGCGACGATGCGCAACGCGCGCCGCTCCGGGGCGGCACACGGCAAAGGGAAAATATTTCCGGACCTTGCCCGGCGCAGGCCGGAAAAGTCCGCGCCGGACGCCGGCTCCTGCCTCTGTTCTTCCCGAAGCAACACCGCTTCCAGAATATCCCCGGCACGGGTGAGGTGTCCCGGCGCGCGCGCCTGCCCGTTGACGCTGATGCGGCAACTCGCCCAGAGCCTGCGCCGGGCGCGCAGACCGCTGCCCGGCAGCGCCTCCCCCAACGCGGCGTCCAGCCGCAACTCCGGGGCGTCGGGCGCGCGGACATGACGCAACGGGAAAAGTTCCGCGAAATTCCACAACCGCGTCTTCACCGGGAATTCCGTATGCTCCGCAAGCTCTCTCC
>JAITEY010000222.1 GCA_031281815.1 Desulfovibrio sp.
ATGGGAGACATAAACGCATGCAAATTTATCAAGGTTATGTTGAACACGGCAAAATTATCCCTCTCGGCAATACGGCGATCCCGGAGGGGAGCAGGGTTTCCATCACGATTGCGGATGGAATGAGCAAATCGGAATCCATGCTCGAACGCCAGAAAGAGGCGCTCCGCGCCCTCGAAAAAGGTTTGGAGGAGTGTGACGAGCCTCTGCCGTCGGACTTTGATGAAATTCTGAGCAAGCGGGTTAATATCACGAGGATTTGCCTGCACGAATTGGAAATGACCCCCTGTAGTTACAGAAATTACGGCCCGGAGCTTCAGCGTTTTTTGCCCGCCTCCAGGTAGCGGTCACGCAGGAAATCCACACCTATGGTTTCTGCGTGGTGCAGATAGAGCGGGCGCAGAAAATGCTTGCGGATCTGGGGAGCGTCCCGCAGACGCGCCGCAACCAAGTCCGCCGCCCGGCCGGAAGAAAAAAGTCCCCGCAAGATGTCGGCAAGAGCCCTTGCGCGATGCGACGCGCGGTGCCCGGCATCCACCGCCGCCAACCCCGCCGCGGCGACTTTCTCCCTCAGGGCGGCATCGGCAAGAAGACGCTCCGCAAGCGCAATCAAAGGCCCGACCGCATAGGGCGGATACGTGAAAAGCTCCTCGCCCGGCGTGAACAATTCGGTCAGGGACGGGCCTATGTCCGGCGTAAGCAGGCAACCGCCCATGCCCATGGCCTCAAAGACGCGGAAATTCAGTTCCCCCCGCGAACACTCGTTCAAAATCAGCCTGGCCCGCGCATAGAGGTCGGCAAAAGCCCCCTGCGCAACATGCAGGGCAGGGAATTTCTCCCGGAGTTCGTCAATAAAGGCACAGCGTTGCGGCGCAAGCGCCGGGTCCAGAGTGCCCACAAACACCATATCCAGGTTCCTGTCCGGCGCCGGCACAGGCGGTCTGCGACCGTCCTGGGCATGGGGGGGGAAGTAAAAAACACATCCGGTCTTTGCCCGGAGCGGAGCGGCGAACTCCGCAGCAAACCCGGCCGCCCGGACGTGCTCTCGGTCGGGCGCGGCATCCTGCCCGCCCACGGCACGGGGCGACCTTGCAGGCGCGTCCGGCAGCGACGGAGGATATGCAGGCTCCCGTCCGCTTCCGGCAACGGCAGGCACGGATGACGCGTCGCGTCGCTCCGGCGGGGGCGCAACGGCGTGACCGCTCCCGGCGAAGAGCGGCAGATATTCTTTCAACGACACCAGGCAAAGGTCGAAGCCGCGCGCGTAAATCGGCTGCCAACTGTGGATCTGCGCATCCACCGAGTAGAACAGCGTCAGGCAGGGCAGGTTTTCCATACCCAGCAGGTACGGCGGGGCGCTGGCGTCGGCCGCGAGCAGCGCGTCGGGCACTTCGCCGCCGGTCAGGTCAAGGATGCTTTCAGGCGTGTAAATACTGCCCGGACTATAGGGAGCATTGAGCACGCGCCACCCCGAGTCCGCGAGGAAACTGCTGAAAAAAGGGTTGCCCAGCCAGACCAGGAATTTTTCGGAAGCTTGCGGCCGACCGCCCATGTCGGCGCCGTTCAGCGGCTGAAGCCCAGTTCCGCCGCGAGCAGGGGGTAAGCGCCGAGCCCCCGCTCCCAGACTTCATTCTGCAGCGCCCACCATGCGATATCCGGCAGAAGCGTCCGCGCCGTGCGCGCTTGCCGCGCGAGTTCCGCATCGTTTGCCGGCGGGCGTTTCTCCGTCCCGCGCAGGGCGTCAAGCAGGGCATCGCACGCGAGGCGGGAGGCAAAATGTTTGGCCACCGGCGTAAGGTAGGCAGCGAGCACGCCGCGTATCCGCGCAAGGGCTTCGTCGGGGAAGGCCGCGCTGCGGACGCCGGGGTCGCCGCGAACGAGACACGAAGGCATCGTCATGCATTCCGCGACCATATAGGGCAAAACATTCAGCCACAGGTGCGGCTCCGGCAGTCCGCCCCGCTCTTCATGCCGGTCCGCGAGCGTGGAAGCCGCATGGAGGGCGGCCGCCGCCAGGGACGGGCGCCGTTCGCGCTCGGCGTTCTCCAGCCGCAAGGTCATCAGGCTGTCCAGCATGGGACGGGAAAGATCGCCGACGGCCCGCGCGCTCACATCGGGCAACCCGGCGTCCTCGGACGCGACGCGCATCGCCGCTTCGGCCAGGGGCATGAAAGGGTCCGCCACGGCGGCGGACCAGGGCTTCAGCAGCCAGGCGAAACGCCGTCCGTCTTTTTCAAATCCCCGGCGGATGACGGCCGTCCCGCGCAGCATGCCGTCCGTTTCCTCTTCCGGCCGGAGTTCGACGCGGACCTTGGGCCAGTCGCGGCTGATTGTATCGCCGGGGGCGGGTCGCGCGGCGTCGGAAACGGTCGAGGCCCAGCTCACGAGGCAGAGAGTGGCGGGGTCGCTGCGGCGAGCCGCGATTTCCCGTTCAAAGATGTCTTTGCCCGTGCCCTCTCCGGGTTGATTGGACACGGCCTTTTCCAGGGCGTCGAGCACGGCTCCGCGGATGTCCGGTCCCCCGCACTCCCGCAGGAGTTCCATGGAGCGCAGGGCAAAGGACATGGCGTTTTCCGGTTCAATGCGCGCGATATCGTCGAAAAACCAGGCACAGCTTGCCAGGGCGGCCAGGGATTGTTCCTGCATATCCAGCAGGTTCCATGCGAGGTCGTTTTCCCTGCCCTGTTTTGTGAAACGGCTTGCGGCGAACGCATCGCTTTTCGTCGGATCGGCGAGGACGGTGCCGTAAGCCGACAGGGCTTCGGCAGGGTCGGTAAAGCAGTTGCGGCCGATGCCGTGAAAATGTCTGCTTACGGCGGCGCGCATGATGTTCAGGGCCTCGCGCAGAGGTCCGCGCCACGCCTGATTCCAGCCGTCGTGCCCGCCGTCCCGGCATCCGCAGTCGCTCCGCCAGCGCTCGACGCCGTGCGCGCAGCTCCACGCCGAGGGTTCGTGCAGCAGCACTTCGCGCACAGGCCGGGTCGCGGCAAGCCAGGCGGCGAGATTGGTCAGGCGGATGCCGTCGCGCCCGGCATAGCCCTGGGCCAGCACATAGGCCAGGGCCATCTCCCCGAAAACGAAGTGATGGCCGTAAGTTTCACCGTCCGTCGCCAGGGTCAGCAGGGGCATGTCCCCACCTCGCCGGATCAGGGCTTCGGCTTCCCGAACAATGCATTTCCAGAAAAATTCCCCGTCGCGGGGCAGACCGTCGAAGGCTGTGCGGCGCGAAAGCGAACCGTTGTAAAACACAACGGTCATGGACCTGCCGGAGGGCAGTTTCACAAAGTAGGGTTCGCCGATGTTCAGGGAGCCTTCGTCGATCGGCACGGCCTTGCCGTTCCGGACAAGGGCTTTGGCCTGTCCGGGGGCAAGGATGACGTAGCTGATGCCCGCCGCGGCCAGGCAGTCCAAGGAGGGCAGATCGACGGCGCATTCCGGCAGCCACATGCCTTCCGGCGCGCGTCCGAAATGGAAAACGAAGTCGTCGACGGCCCAACGCGTCTCCAGAGCGCGTTCCTCGTCCGTGGCCAGCGGCATAATGATGTGGTGGTAGACTTGGGCAACGGCGTTGCCGCGTCCCCAGCGCGCCAGACTGCGGGCGTCCGCTTCCCGCATGCGGCGCAGGGTTTCGGGCGAGGCGTCGCGCATCCAGCGCAAAAGGGTCGGGCCGGCGTTGAAATTCATCCATTCGTAGCAGTTGACGATATCCGTGATCCGGTTGGAGGCGTCCACCCTGCGCGCCCAGGCAATGGGCGCGTAGCTTTGGCGCAGGATGCGCTCGTTCCAGTTGTTCATGGGGGACGCGCCGCCTTCGCTGAGAACGGCGCCGAGCCAGGGATCCTCACGCGGCGGTTGATAAAAATGGCCGTGGATGCAGAGGGCAGCGCGCATATCGTCGTCCTTATGTTGGGGGCCTGTCACCGTACAGCATAGCGGCGCCTGCGCGCGGGGTCAAGGTCGCGCGTCCGGGGTGTCGCGCGTCCGGGGCGGGCCGCAACGTCCGCGGCGGCAGGCACCCCCTCGCTCTGTCGAGGCCGGGCTGCTGGACCCCGGGGTTCGGTGCCGAAGATCTCCGGCCGGGTTTATCCGCAACGGGTATAGGCGCAGGCCGGGCAGATAAGGCAGCCTTCCTGGAAAATCATGATTTCGTCGCAGTCCGGGCAGTGCTGCGCGCCGAGCCCGTTCTCCCCGTGAGACGCGTGTTTGGATTTCAGGTAGCGGTTCTCAAGCACCCAGGCCACGCCGTCCGGGATGGACTGCACCTGCCCGTGCTTGCCCGGCTGAAAAACCTGTACCTCGCCGCCGATTCCCTTGATTTGTCTGACAATTTCCTCAACAGCTATGCCGGAACGCAGGGCCAGCGAAACAAGACGCCCCACGGCCTCGGCCTTGGCCGTAGTCGAGCGCCCGGATTTGCCTATGGTCACAAAGGCTTCAAAGGGTTTGCCGTCCACTTCGTTGATGGTTACATACATGATGCCGTGGCCCGTGCGCACCTTTTGCGTGAACCCGTAGACCAGATCCGGCCGCCCGCGCACCGTGCGCTCTTCCTTGGCCGCGGCGGCGGGGCCGCTCCCGCCGGCGTACAAGACCTGACTGCTCTTGCAGCCGTCGCGGTACACCGTCACGCCCTTGCAGCCCATTTCATACGCCGCCCGGTAGATGCGGCGTATGTCGTCCACGCTCGCGGAATTGGGCAGGTTCACGGTCTTGGAGACGGCATTGTCCGTATGCTGCTGAAAAACGGCCTGCTGCCGCAGGTGCCGTTCCGGATCGATGTCCATGGCCGTCACAAATATCCTGCGCAGGTGCTCCGGCAGATAGTCCAGGGAGGCGATACCGCCCTTGGCCGCCACGGCGTCCATAAGCTGTTTGCTGTGACAGCCCGCGTCCTTCATGGCCTGCTCGAAATAGGCATTGACCTCGACCAGCCTCTCGCCGTCCATGACGTTGCGGGAAAAACACAGGGCGAACAGGGGCTCTATGCCCGAAGAACATCCGGCCAGAATGGACAAGGTGCCCGTGGGCGCAATGGTCGTCGTCGTGGCGTTGCGGAACGGCCCCTGCTCACGGGCCGCGAACACGGACTGCGCGTAGGCCGGAAAGGCCCCGCGTTCCTCGGCCAGAATGTTGGAAGCCGCTCCGGCTTCACGCTGTACGAAGGACATCACCTTGTCCGCCAGGGCCAAGGCCTCGTCGCTGTCGTAGGGAACGCCGAGTTGAAAGAGCAGGTCCGCCCAGCCCATCACCCCCAGACCGATCTTGCGGTTCATCCTCACCTTTTCGGTAATCTGCGGCAGGGGAAAGCAGGAAGCGTCGATGACGTTGTCCAGAAAACGCACGGACAGGTGAATAACCCGGCTCAAGTCCTCCCAGTCCACGCTTCCGCCTTCCGTGTCGCGCAGGAAAAAGCGCGCCAGATTCACGGAGCCGAGATTGCATGCCTCATACGGCAACAGCGGCTGCTCGCCGCACGGGTTGGTGGACTCTATGGCGCCCTGCTCCGGAGTCGGATTGTCGCGGTTGATGCGGTCTATGAACACTATGCCGGGGTCTCCGCTTTCCCACGCCTTCTGCACCAGCACTTCGAAGGTTTCCCGCGCGTTCAGGTATCCCGTCGTTTCGCCCGTATGCGGGGCGATCAGCGGAAAATCTTCGCCCTTTTCCGCGGAGCGCATGAAATCTTCCGTCAGGGCCACGGACAGATTGAAATTGTTGAACTCGCCCTCGCGCTCTTTGGCCCGGATGAATTCCATGATGTCCGGGTGATCCACGCGCAGTATGCCCATGTTGGCCCCGCGCCGGGTGCCGCCCTGTTTGATCTGCTCGGTGGCCGTGTTGAAGATGCGCAAAAAGGACAGGGGCCCGGAGGCCACGCCGCCCGTGGAGCCGACCCGGCTGTCCTTGGGACGCAGACGGGAGAAGGAAAACCCCGTGCCGCCGCCCGACTTGTGGATCATGGCAGCATGCTTGACCGCATCGAAAATTTCCTCGATGGAGTCCCCCACCGGCAACACGAAGCAGGCCGAAAGCTGCCCCAGACCCGTGCCCGCGTTCATCAGGGTCGGCGAATTGGGCAGGAATTTCCAACTCGTCATCAGTTCATAAAAGGCGCGGGCGAGATCCTGCGCTTTCCACGGGGACTTCCTGTAGGCGCTCTCCTGGGAAGCCACGGCGGCGGCCACGCGCCAGAACATTTCTTCGGCGTTTTCGGTCGCCCCGCTGTCGGGGTCTCGCTTGAAGTAGCGTTTCTCAAGGACAACGGCGGCATTGGGATTGACGACGAACGGGGGCAGATCGGCGGGCTTTTTCAGCGGGGACATACTATTTTCTTCTGTGCTGTTGGGATGTTGATGATAGGGCGGGCAACGGCCCGCAACCATCGACAGTACCTTTTTTGCGACCGGAAATCCAGCCCGCGGTTTGTCCCTTTCACGCGCGCGGATACGCCTTTGCAAATTTTTACCCGTCCGGACGCGGAAATTCCGCGCCGGACATCAACCCCGACATGCCCATATCTCGCAGATATCGCAGCGATTTTCCCGCATAAGCCGCAAGGTGCCCGGCGGGACCAGAAAGCTCAGGTCGCGTCCGGCGAGAAAACGTTCCCGCACCAAAGAAGAGCTGATTTCCAGGTAAGGGCCGTCGAGCAGCCGGATGCCGCTCCCGCCGGGCAGCGCGAATTCCGCCCGGATATCCCGTGCCGCCGGACGCGGCGCCGGCACGGCGTCCGGCCGGAGCGTCAGGGTCTGTTCCGCAAACTCGGCCGCGCCGTCCCCGTCGCGCGGCAAGACCACCAGGTCCGCCAGGTCGGGTATGGAGCGCCCCCGCCGCCATTCGGCAAGTTGCCGATAATCGTCGCTGCCCATGATGAATACAGGTCGCAGTTCGGGATACCGGGCCGCAAGAATTTCCAGGGTGTCCGCGGTATAGGACGGCCCGGGTCTCTCCCGCTCCACCTCGCTGACGGCAAAGGGACAGACTCCGTCCGGTCCCAGGTCGTCCAGCGCCGCGCGCAACAGAGCGACGCGCAGTTCGAAAGACAGCAGGTTGTGCCCTTCCTTGTGCGGCGGCACGGCGCAGGGAACAAACAGGCAGAACGTCGGACGCAGAACTTCCGCGCACTCCAAGGCAAGCCGCAGGTGGCCCGAGTGCGGCGGATTGAAGCTGCCGCCGTAAATGAGCAGCAACGGTTCGGCATGTGCGTTTCCCGTCATGGCGCCCCTTGTAATTCAGAAGGAAATAACGTATTTTTCAGTGTCGTATCAAGAGCAAAGCTATGCGCGCACCGCAGAAACCCGCGCTGAAACGCGCCGGCCGGTTCTTCCCGGCCCGCACGGCCGGTCTGATTGTTCCGGCCGTCTTGTGCGCCGTCGTTGTGTGCATCGCTGTTCTGCGTTACGCGCCCGGGCCGTTCCCGGAACCACCGCGGCACGACCTCCAGGCTGCCGGCACGGACACACTGCCGGCGGCGAACACGGACGCGCCGTCCGCCGCCGGACCGGAAGCCACAGCAAACAACACGGTTCCTTCCCCCGCGCAGGGGGCGGCGCCGGACCGCGCCGGCGCCGGAGAAAACGCCGCGGCCCGGTCCTCCGCGAGCGCGCACGGCCCGCAAGCGAATCTCGAACGCGCCCAAAGCCGCGACATCCCCCAAGCCTCCGCGCCCGGTACACAAGCACGGCAGGCGGATGATGACGGAACGCATCAGGCGTCCGCGGGCGCGCACGGCACGACGGCCTCCCCGCTCCAAAACCTTCCGCCTGCCGCGTCCGAAAACGCGCCTGCCGCGCGCCTGCCCTTCAACTGCACTGTGGACGCCGGACGCTTCAACCTCCTGAAAATGGGCGAGGAAGGCCCCACCCTGCTGGTCATCGGCGGCATCCAGGGCGACGAGCCGGGGGGATTTTCCGCCGCCGCCCTTCTGGCTTCGCATTACCGCATACACAAGGGGAGCGTATGGGTGGTGCCGGACCTCAATTTCCCCAGCATCCTGCAACGCAGCCGGGGACTTTTCGGAGACATGAACCGCAAATTCGCGGCGCTGGCCCCCTCCGACCCCGAGTACGACACCATAGCCCGCATCAAGAGCATCCTGCTGGACTCCGACGTGGACCTCATCCTCAACCTGCACGACGGCAGCGGCTTCTACCGCCCGACCTGGGAAGGCCCGCTGCACAACCCCAAGCGCTGGGGACAATCCCTGATCATAGACCAGGAGAAAATGTCCGTGCCCCCCTTCCTGCTCCAGGAAACCGCGGGTCACGTTGAAGTCGAGGTGAACCGCGCCCTGCTCCACCCCGGACACCGCTACTACATCCACAACACCCTGACGGCCCTCGGCAACACGGAAATGGAAAAAACCCTGAGCTGGTTCTCGGTGAGCAACGGCAAACCGGCCTTCGGCATTGAGGCCAGCAAGGAATTCACCACGGAATACCGTTCCTATTACCATCTGAATGTGGTGGAAGCCTTCATGCGCCGCATGGGCATTGCATTCGACCGGGATTTTCCCCTGACTCCGGAGGGAGTGCTGCGCGCGCTGAACTCCGACCTCATCCTGACCGCCTTCAACGACAGGCTTGTGCTGCTTCTGGACAACGTGCGCCCGGTGCTGACCCGCATACCGTTTCCCCACAGGGGCAGCCGCGGCTTCCGCAGTTCCAAACCCCTGCTCGCGCCGGTGCAGGACGGAGAAGGGTGGCGCGTTGCCTACGGCAACCGCACCTTGACGCGCATCCAGCCGGAATATATGGAATTCGACGAGTCCCCGGCGTCCTTTGACCTGCTTGTGGACGGCCGCCGGCGCAAGGTCTCGCCCGGCGAAATCGTCCGGGTTGCCGGAACCTTTCAGGTGGATGTCCCGGCGGGCTGCCGCGTGAACGCCATCGGGGCGCAGAAGGAAGTCAGGGGCAGCGAGGCGGGGGTGCGTTTGCGCCGGCAGGATTTCATGCCGCGCTTTTCCATGGACAAAGACGCTTTCGTGTACCGCATTGAAGTTTACCGGGGCAAAGCCTTTGCCGGCATGTTTCTTGTGGATTTCGGCCGCGCGCCGGACCCGCGCCGCGACCCCATGACGGCCGTGGCCGGCCCTGAATCCGCGCTGGGGCGTTGACCGGCGGGAGTTGATTGTAGGCCTCCGGCGGCCGGAGCCGGCCCGGGCAGGCGTAAGGCTGATGAGTTCACCGGCCGGCCGGCACTCTCATTATGTAACGCGGAGAGGGGGCTATTTCACTCTTCTCGCGGAGTATGCAGTATGGGCAAAACCATCCGTTTCGGCGTTTCCCTGGATGCCGACCTGCTGGAACCCTTTGACGCGCTCTCGGCCGAGCGCGGCTGCCCGTCGCGTTCCGAGGCCATACGGGACCTCATCCGCAACGCCCTCGTACAGCAGGAATGGGAGGATTCCGCAGCTGAGGTCGCGGCCACGCTCACCCTCGTCTACGACCATCATCTGAGCGATCTTGCGCAACGCGTCATTTCCGCCCAGCACGAAGCCCATCATCTGATCGTCACCACACTGCACGTGCATCTGGACCATCGCCATTGCCTGGAAGTGCTGGTCCTCAGGGGACCGGGCGGTGAAGTGCGCGACCTCGGCAAACGCCTTGCGGCCGTCAGGGGCGTCATGTTCGGCAGCCTTACCCCGGCCACTACCGGCGAAAACCTGTGCTGACCGCGCAGAACGCACCCGATGCGGGCAAGGACCGTGTCAACGGCTTTGCCGGGGTCAACCGGAAATCTTTCTGAAGGGAGAGATTCCAAACCATAAAGGACTGTAGTATGAATGCAGTGATGCAGACTATCAAGCAACGTCGTTCGGTACGCAAGTATCAATCCTGCCAAATTCCCCGGGAAGAATGCAGAAGCATCGTCGAAGCCGGGTTGTACGCTCCTTCCGGAATGAATCGCCAGCCTGTGCATATTACCGTGGTGCGCCGAAACGACCTCATAGACCGCGTCACGGCGGAATTGAAGGCGGCTGTGGCGCGCATGCCGGGCAACCGCTACAGGGATTATGTCGGAGCGGCGAGCTACACGGTCAATTTCGGCGCGCCTACCTTCATGATTGTCTCGGCAAACCCCTCGCGCGCCGCCACGGCGGAAGCGGACTGCGCCTGCGCGCTGGAAAACATGTTTCTGGCCGCGCACTCTTTCGGCATCGGTTCCTGTTGGGTCAACCAGCTCGGGTCCGTCACCGACGACGGCGCGTTTCAACGTTTTCTGCAAGAGGAACTGGCCTTCCCGGCCGGTAACATCATTTTCGGCGCCGCCGCTTTCGGCTATCACGCAGGGGATTTTCCGCCGGCTCCGCCCCGCAGAGGCAGCAGCAACTGGGTTGAATGAAACGCTGCCGGGCACGGCAGGATGTTTCAATCCATATCCGGCTCCGTCCGCCGGCCTGCTCCGCTGAAACATTGCGCGGTGCCGTGCCGGCTTGGGGCCGGATATTCTCATTTGCGGATTCCGCACCTCAAAAAAGGCTTTGATTTTGTAATGCGCCCGCATTACAATGCAAAGCAAGAAGGAGCCCAAGCTATGTCTCAGAATCAACTTGTTCAAGCTCATGTTAGTGGAGAAGTTAAAGCCCAAGCGACAGCCGTCCTGGCTGAAATAGGACTCACTGTGTCGGAGGCCGTGCAAATTTTACTAACGAAGGTAGCCCGCGATAAAATGCTGCCGCTTGAATTGCTGACCCCAAATGAGACGACGCTCTCGGCAATGGCAGATGCCGAAGCCGGAAAAGTCGAAACTGTTACAATTGATGAAATACGGGCAGCAATCCGTGCGAACGATTAGACAGACCGGACAGTTCAAACGTGATCTGGCACGAAAAGCGAAAGGTAAATACCGTACTATATTGGAAGATACCTTGGTACCTGTAGTGACGGCTCTAGCTGCTGATAATCCGTTGGAAATACGTCATCGCGATCATGCGCTGACGGGAGCCTGGAAAAATTACCGCGACTGTCACATCAAACCCGACTTGGTGCTGATTTATCAGAAGCCGGATGACGAAACCCTGTATCTTGTCCGTTTAGGCTCGCATGCAGATCTCGGTATTTGACATAAAGCTCTTTGCGGCCGGCACGGCACAACCGCAGACATACGGCCGCTCTGCCCGGAAAAAATCTCCGGAACGACCATCCCCGCCCGCGCCGAATACCCCCCAAGCAGCCGGCTCCCGAGTAATTTACAAAAATGTCGATAATACCGCGGTTGCAGGTAAAACACGCGTACCGGCAGCCGTCTCGCCCGGTAACCGCAATCCCGCCGGATCGCCGCAACATGCGCACATCTGCCGTCGGCCGGCAGTACGCGCCGGTTCGAAAACGAAAAAAACTTTCCACACAAATGTACGGTTATCGGCGGCAAACACTCGCCGCCCCGCGCACAACACCCGAATATTATTCTATAATGGGCCTGTAGAATATATATTGCATGAGTACGGCAGAACATCTGCCGCCGGCGGGACCGGCACCCGGCCCCGTTCCTGCGCACAGCGTTTTACAACCGCAATCATCAGGAGAACACCGCGATGATCAGAAAATTCGTCATCCCGCTGCTTGTCGGCGTTCTGGCTTTGTGCGGAACGGCCTTTGCCGCCGATACCGTCAAGGTCGGCATACTCCACTCCCTCTCCGGCACCATGGCCATAAGCGAAACCACGTTGAAAGACGTCATGCTCATGCTCATTGAGGAACAGAACCAAAAAGGCGGACTGCTCGGCAAAAAGCTCGAAGCCGTGGTCGTCGACCCGGCCTCGGACTGGCCGCTGTTCGCGGAACGCGCCCGCGAACTGCTGACGCAACGCAAGGTCGCCGCCGTTTTCGGCTGTTGGACCTCCGTATCCCGCAAATCCGTGCTGCCCGTCTTCGAAGGCGAAAACGGCCTGCTGTTTTATCCTGTGCAGTACGAAGGCGAAGAATCCTCGCGCAACGTCATTTATACCGGCGCGGCCCCGAACCAGCAGGCCATACCCGCCGTGGACTACCTGATCAACGACCTGGGGGTGAAACGCTTCGTCCTTGCCGGCACCGACTATGTCTTCCCGCGCACGGCCAACAAAATCCTTGAAGCCTACCTGAAAGGCAAGGGAACAGCCGATGCCGACATCCTGATCAACTACACCCCCTTCGGCCATTCCGACTGGCAGTCCATCATCGCCGAAATCAAGAAATTCGGCTCGGCAGGCAAGAAAACGGCCATCATTTCCACCATCAACGGCGACGCCA
The DNA here is from genome assembly GCA_031281815.1 of Desulfovibrio sp. Taxonomy (GTDB): domain Bacteria; phylum Desulfobacterota; class Desulfovibrionia; order Desulfovibrionales; family Desulfovibrionaceae; genus Frigididesulfovibrio. The sequence continues at coordinate 12,234 of JAITEY010000222.1, forward strand.
ACGTTCCCTTCTACAAGGAACTGGCCAACCAGGGCGTTTCCGCCGCCGACATTCCCGTCATGGCCTTTTCCGTCGGCGAGGAAGAACTGTCCGGCATAGACACCAAACCTCTGGTCGGGCATCTGGCCGCCTGGAACTACTTTATGAGCGTGGACAACCCGGCCAATGCCGAGTTCATCAAAAAATGGCACGCCTTCATCAAAGACCCCAAACGCGTGACCAACGACCC
>JAITEY010000229.1 GCA_031281815.1 Desulfovibrio sp.
GCCGGCAGAGAACGCGCCGGGGAGGACAAACGTTGGGATCTGTCCTTTGTCAAAGGGCTCGCCGCGGATGTGCGCATCCAGGCCAAACGTATCAGGAAAAGCAAGATGACGGCCGAAGACGCCCTTTTCACGGCCGTGCTGAGCAAGAACGCGTTTTCTCTGCGTTTCATGACGGACAAATTTTACAGCGGCGCGTGTGACCTGGATTTGCAGGGGACAGTGCAGCCGGACTCGTCGGTCAGGCTGCAACGGGGAGGGGTGCGCCTGCGCGGTGTTGCCCTGGAAGGACTGCTCGGCGATTACACCGGCGGACAATCCTGCGCGGGTACGACGGACCTGGACGCCGAGTTGAGCGGCGTCTTAACGCGCGGCTCGGATTACCCGGTCGGGCTTTCCGGCTCCTGGAAGCTGAATATCAAAGACGGCATGTATCCGGCCTTTTTTTCCGGTCCTGACTCGCGGTTGCGCAACACCTTTTCCCGGGCGTCGGCATCAGGGCCGCTGGATCGCGGCGTCATCCGCTCCGACAACTTCACGCTCAACGGTCCCATGGTGGATATGGAGGGCGGCGGCTGGTACGATCTGAACACCAGGGATCTGGATATCAAAGTCAGTGTGACCTTTGCCAAAGTGCCGACGCTGCCCGTGCAGTTTTACGGGAACGCCTCTTCCCCGCGCATGAACATCCGCGGGGTGGATATGGTGCTGGAAACGATGCAGGCCGCCGGGTCCGGACTGTTCGGCCTGATCAGGGGCGTGCTTGAGCTTCCCGCCAAAGCGGTCACGGGCATAGGGTCGCTCTTTGAAAAATCGGGTGCCCCGGCGCGGCAGGCGCCCCGGAGGCAGACGCCGGAAGCGGGCAAGGCCGCACCGCCCGTCCGGGGAAGCACACTGCCCATACGTCGCTGAAAGGAATAGTGCCATGAAAATCAAATCACTGCACTTGGAAAATTTTCGCTGCTTTGAAAATTTTGATCTTGATTTTGATGAGCGACTAACTGTTCTGGTGGGTATGAACGGCACCGGGAAAACAGCAACTTTGGATGCCTTGATCCATTTTTTTGTCTATGCCGGGAATCAACAACTAAGAAGCAGTATTGATTTATTCATCATTCCATTATCTGATGCGTCAATAAACGCCAAAAGTGACACCATCACTTACAATATAAGATTGGCTTGGCCTTCTACGTATGATGGCCTTCCAGATGAATTAAATTTCATTTTTAAGCGGAGGGCCGACCATTACAGTTATTTTTCTCTGATTCAAAGCGATATGCCGACCATGATTGCAAAATGGGAAAACGTCTATCATGCCCTTGAGACGGAAAATCCTTTATTCGCCGCTTACATGGCAGGACGCTTTATTGCTGAAGACGCGCATATTCCGCAAAATGCCTCCACTGCATTGTCGCAAACCGCCGCTTTCGACAACGCTTTCAACCGCACCGGAGTTGTTGCTTAAATCCATTTTTTACTTCACCTTGACCTTCGTATCGTGGCTTTCTGCCGTAAACACGGAGTTCAGGACGTGCGCCTCTTTTCTGTCTTGAGTTCCCATACTTCTTTGCCATGCTGATTTCATAAAAACAGCTTTCACCGCAGCATAGAAAATTGTGTGACATTTATAAAACTCAGATGATCTTGGCATGATACAACGCACGCAACACTCGTTGCTCGTTGAACAAGCTCAGGGACTCTGCCGTGAGCACAACGCCTCGTTGCTTTTCCTGACCCTGTTCGGCTCCACCCTGTACGGCACGGAAACGCCGGGCAAGTCCGATGTTGACGCGCGTGGAATTTTTCTGCCTTCCGTAGATTCCTTGATTCTGAACAAAGCGCCGAAGAGCCTGCATTTTTCCACAGGCAACAATGAACGCCGCAATCTCTCTTGGGATGTGGATATCGACCTGTGGTCCGTGCAACACTGGCTGCTGAAACTTCTTCCCTCCGGCGACACCGGCGCGCTGGACGTATTGTTTTCGCCGTCGCACACGGCCTGCACGTTGTACCGGCATCCGGCGCCGGCTGCGGTCTTCGCGAATCCCCTGCGGCTGATGGATACGGGCCGAGGCCGGGCCTATGCCGAATACAGCTTGGGCCAAGCAAAAAAATACGGCATCAAAGGTTCCCGTGTCGGCGCGTTGAAAGCGGTGCGCGCTTGGCTGAAAACGCTTTGCCCGGAGCCGCGGCCTGACGAGCGTTTGGAGAAATATCTGGATGCCCTTGCCGCATCCTGCCCCGACAACCGATTCTGCTCCGTCGTGACCGTGCGGGACGAACGCGCCCTGCAGTTGTGCGGCAAGCTTCATATGGGCTCGATCCGCACGCAAGAACTGGCCCGCAGGGTGGAGGCCGACATGCGGCGTTACGGCGCACGGGCCGAGGAAGCCGAACGCAACGAAGGGTTGGACTTCAAGGCTCTTTCCCACGCTCTGCGCGCTTTGGATCAGATGGAAGAATTGCTGCAAACCGGCAGCATCGTCTTTCCCTTACAAGGCCGAAAAGAATTGCTCGCCGTCAAGGAAGGCCGATATACTTGGCGGGAAATAGAACCGCGCATTCTGGAACGCTTGAAGGCGGTGGATGCGCTGCAGGAACACGCACCCTTTGTCGGCGTTTACGATGCCGCCTTCGCCGAGGCCTGCGTACTGGCCTGTTATGACGGTTTCGCTACGCCGTGAGCCGCCGCGCCTGCCTATGTGATGCGCTTTGCCGAAGGCTTTTCCATCCCGACCGGATTAGAGGCGTGCCGACAAGAAGATCAAGCGTGTTGAGCCACAAATTTTTGCAGGGCGGTCTCCATGAGAGTATGCACCGGAACACCGTCATATTCGGCTTTTTGAGCGATCCTGGCGTACAGTGCGGAGGAGACGGGAACCAAAACCTCCGAAACAGGCTTATTCGGCTCTCGCCCTTTTTTACGGCAATACCGGACATAGCTGTCCACGTCCGCTTCAAAGACTTTGCGGATTTCATCAAGGGAAGGAGCATCAAAGATAATTTGATCCTCAATGCCGATAACCTTTCCAATGAAGCATCCATCGTCTTTGCTGTATTGAATGAGAGATGTATAGCCTTTATATTCCAGAGTCGTATCGTTCACGGCTTTACTCCTATTCTTTCGAGGTATGCGCGCAGTTCCTTGACCACATATTCCAACACCTCTTTTTGCGGATGCGGCCTGTGAGCATGGAATATCTTGCCGTCTTTATCAAAAATCACTCTCGAACCCTCATGTTCTTCAATTTCACAACCAACAGCCCCCAATAAGGACACCATATCATTCCATGGCAAGGCTTTGGGCATGCGCTTGGAAAAAACGGTTTCAAGGGTTTTCCGCTGTTTTTTGTTCATGCAGGATCGTAGCACCCCCACCGAGCAAGTCAAGAATTCCATGCTCTACGCGCTCCTGCCCGCCTTGATCCGGCCTCACCTGCTGCTCCCCGACTCCAGGACAGAAAATATCATCAACACTTCGGGACCTTTTTCCGACCCGAATTCATCACCGCGTATTTTTCTCAACTCGCCAGAAATACAAGAATTTTCCGACGCTGAAACCGTACCGCCGAACACCCTGCCGCAGCGCTCTTCATCTGAATTCCCGCTGGTATCAACACTTCTCGAAGTGTTGGCCGGAAATTTCAAAAATGAACGTTTGGCCCTTTACAAGGTTCATAATTCGCGCTAGAAAATTTTCGCGCAGATTTCGCTCAGAAAATTTAACCGGGTTTAGCGGAAAAGTTATGAGTCCGGCACAGTTCTTACACACACACACACACAACAATTTAGCTTCTTTACTTTGTCCCCGGCCCGCGCTACTTTCCACAACACACCCCCGTCGAAAACCCGCCGGGGCTTTTCGTGTTTTAGTCGCGCCTGCCGATGCCTCTTCAGCCGCGCCTTTCGGCACTCCGAGGAGGTCGTGACATGTTGACCGTTTCCACGGCCAAAGCCAAAGGCGTGTTGTCCGAACTGACCAAGCGGGCTTCCGAAGGCGAACCGGTGTTCATCGAACGCTACGGCAAGCCGATTGTGGCCCTGGTGCCGGCATCCTTTGTCCGTAAGGTCAAACGCATCGGCATTCTGGCCGGCAAACTCACACTCCCCGACAACTTGGGACGTCAGGCCGGCGGTCCTTCCTGATGCGTGTGCTTCTGGACACCGACGTGCTGCTCCGGACCCTGGCGGGCGACCCTGCGGTAGAGAACATCCGGGATATTCTGCTGGCTGATGAAACGGAGATTTTCATCAGCGCCGTATCGTGGTGGGACATAGCCGCGCGCGTAGAATCCGGCAACTTGAAAGCCGACCTGCAGGAACTGCGCGAGGCGGCCGCTCAGAGCGGTTTCGTCGAACTGCCGTTGCGCGGTGAGCATGTCGGCGCTCTGCCCATGTTGTCCGGGTCCGGCCTCAAAGCATCTTCATTCGACCTCATGATTGCGGCCCAGGCAGAGGTTGAACCCCTGCGTCTGATATGCTCCGGCACGCAGCTTGCGGGGCGGACCGCTCTGTTGCTGCGGGTGTGACGGGAACATCATGGGCGACATCCTCATGTTTTCCACAGCCGATTGGGACAACAACGTCTGGACCAACAAGCAGCATACCGCCGTGCTGTTTGCCGAACGCGGCTACCGCGTCTTGTATGTGGATTCCCTGGGATTACGGCGTCCGACTCTGAATGCGCGCGACCTGAAGCGCATCTGCCGCCGTATAGGGAAGTGCCTGCCGCTTGCCCGCCGTGTCCATCCGGACGTATGGAGGATTTCCCCACTTGTACTCCCGCTGCACGGCAGTGAAAGGGCGCGCCGCATCAACGCCGGTCTGTTGCATGGACTGATTGCGCGGAATTTGGCGCGGCTGCGCATGGAGCGTCCGCTCATCTGGACCTATAATCCGGTTATCGCGGACCTTTGCGCGTCTCTGCCGCACAGCGGCATAGTCTACCATTGCGTCGACGACCTGCGGGCCGCTCCCCACATAGACCCCGCCGCGATTGAAGAAGGCGAAGCACGCCTCGGGCGCGCGGCCGACCTGTGTTTCACCACGTCGGCCCTGTTGCGCGACCGCATGCGGACGCTTTTCACGCGCGTGGCCTATGAACCGAACGTCTGCGACCGGGACTTTTTCGCCACGGCCCGGCAGCCTCTGCCTGTGCCGCCGGAGTTACGGAACATTCCCCGGCCCCGGTTACTTTTCGTGGGCGCGGTGAGCGCCTACAAGGTGGACTTTCCTCTTCTGGAAACGCTTGCCCGGCGCATGCCCGAGGCGCATTTCCTGCTCGTCGGGCCTGTGGGCGAAGGGCAACCGGACGGCGCGCCGCCGCCGAAGCTGCCGAATATCCATCTTGCGGGGGCCGTCCCTTACGGACGCCTTCCCTATTTTATGGCCCACGCCGACGCCGCACTGTTGCCGGTACCGCACAACGCCTACACGGCGGCCATGTTTCCCATGAAATTCTTTGAGTATCTGGCCGCCGGTCTGCCGCTTGTCGGAACCCGCCTGCCCGCTCTTGCGGAGTTTGAACATCTCTATTTCCCCTCGGATAACGAGGAGGACTTTCTTGTGAACCTGCGCAGAGTCCTGGCCGGAGAACGCCG
>JAITEY010000235.1 GCA_031281815.1 Desulfovibrio sp.
ATAGGCGTAGTCGGCGTACCGGGCGGCGAGTCATCCGAAAAATTGGCGGATGCCGTGGCGGCTGTCACAGGGACGCGCATACTTGTTTCCATGGACGCCGTGCGGCTCGACCTGCCCTCAGGGCGCTGTTTTCACAGCGGCATGGACATTGCTGCGCTGGACGCACTGGTCGTCAAGAAGATCGGGGAACGCTATTCGCCGGACCTGCTGGACCGGCTGGAGATACTCTGTTTCCTCGCAGACAGGGGAGTGCGCGTGTTTTCAAACCCCCATGTCGTCATCCGCATGCTGGACCGCTTGGGCTGTACGCTCAAACTGCAGGCCGCCGGCGTCCCCATGCCTCCCACAATCATCACGGAAAGCCCGGAATATGCCTTGCAGGCAATCAGATGCCGATACGGCCGGGCAGTTCTCAAGCCGTTGTACACATCAAAAGCCAGAGGCATGCAGCTCGTAGACGGCGAGGACCCCGAACTGCCTGCGCTGCTGGCTCGCTATACGCGGGACAACACCGTGCTCTATGTGCAAAAAGCCTTGGAATTGCAGCATCATCGTGACCTCGGCGTTGTTTTCCTGGGCCGGGAGTACCTGACGACCTATGCCCGCGTCAAAGCGCACGACGCCTGGAACACCACCACCGCCAACGGCGGGCGTTATGCGCCTTTCACTCCTGACGCGCCGATTCTGGACGTGGCCCGCAAAGCGCGCGACGTCTTCGACCTGGAGTTTACCTGCGTCGATGTGGCGGTCACGGACGAGGGTCCGGTGGTCTTCGAAGTTTCGGCGTTCGGCGGCTTTCGGGGCGTTGAAGAAACAACGGATCTCGACCCGGCCGCCCTGGTGGCGGAACACACAGCGGCACGCCTGCGGAAGCCGGCATGTCCACGCCACAATAGTGTAACAGTATAAATCAATGCCCCCGGCAAGCCGGAGAAATCAATACTGCTCCACCTTGGCGCGTTTCGATTGTAAAAAGGCGTACCAAAAAATGGGGGGTGCAGGGGGAATCATTCCCCCTGCCGGGTCCGGGGCGGAGCCCCGGCCGCCGGAGGCATACAAATATAAAGGGAAAGTACCGATGAAAACATCCTGTACGGACTTTATCCGCGCCGTGCGTGAACGCCGGCCCGCAACCCGTGAATTACGCCTCAATTTTGACGGCATCGCAGTTCTTGTCGCAAGCAACAGCCAAGACCTGAATGCGATGCTGGAGGCTTACTTCTGCGAGTTTGTCGCCGCTCCGGGGGACAACTTCACGCCGGATTTCGTCATTACCGCTCATGAGGGGACGGTGCCGGACATCGGCGAAGCCTTTACGGAAAAAGCGCCCGATCCCGGAAAAACGAAAGTCAAGGAAGAGTATATAAACTGCGGCGACGGCAGGCTGGTGCGCAAGCGTCTTACCGGTATGCTGTTTGCGTTTACTCCCGCGGAACATCTGGCTGTGGGCGAGTGCGCGCGTAACTGCAATCAGATTATCAACTTCATCAACAGCCGGCTTATAGCCCGGCATCTTGACCGCGGCTGTTACCTGGGGCATGCTGCGGCGGTCGCCTTCCGGGGCAAGGGGATTGCCCTGTGCGGATTTTCGGGCATGGGAAAATCGACGCTGGCCCTGTTCCTCATGAACGAAGGATGCGTCTTCGTCAGCAACGACAGGGTGTTGCTTTCCGGCGACCTTCCGGCCCGCTTGTACGGCGTTCCCAAGCAGCCGCGTATCAATCCGGGCACCGCGCTGCACAACGACGCCCTGAGGAATATCGTGGACAGTGAGGACAGAGAGCGTTTTGCCGCCCTGCCGCCGGAGCGGCTCTGGTCGTTGGAGCACAAGTACGATGCGCTTATCGGGGAATGCTGGGGACCGGGGCGTTTCGCGTTGCGGGCGCCTTTTTCCGGGCTGGCGGCGCTGAACTGGCGCCGGGAGGGCGGGACAACCCGCTTTGCCGAGGTTTATCCGCCCGACAGATTGGACCTTGTCCGCGCATTCAGCAAGGACTCGGGATTATTTTTTGCCCCTGATGCATCGGAAGTCCGCCCTGCGCCCTCTCTTGAAGCGTATGCCGTGCGGCTTGCGCAAGCGCCGATGCTGGAAATAACGGGCGGGGTGGACTTTGCGGCGGCGGCGGCGGCCTGTCTGGAATTCTTTTGCGGCGGGCAACGGGAGCAGCCGTGCCGATAGCCCCCCCCGCAGCCCCGGTTGTCGTGCCCCGGCGCGTCGTCGTTCCCGATGAGGTCAAGATAGAGCGTTTCAGGCGTGTGCCGGAACTGGGCCCGGCGCTGCTCTTTTTTTCCGGCGGCACGGCCATGCGGGACACGGCGCGCGTACTGACCGAATACACTCACAACGCCGTCCACGTTATGACGCCCTTTGATTCCGGGGGAAGTTCGGCGGCCTTGCGCCGCGCGTTCAACATGCCCGCCGTGGGGGACATCCGCGCCCGCATCATGGCTCTTGCGGACCAAAGCGTCAAGGGGAACCCGGAAATTTACGCGCTGTTCGCCTGCCGTCTGGCCGCAGATCAACCGCGAAAAACGCTGCTGAGCGAACTCGCATCGCTGTGCGCGGGCAGGCATCCGCTCATCCGGGCGGTTCCCGACCCCATGCGCAAAATCATCCGCACCACACTCATGCAGTTTACGGAGCGCATGCCTGCGAATTTCGACCTTGCCGGGGCCAGCATCGGCAACCTCGTACTTGCAGGCGGCTACCTCACCCAGAGAAGGCACCTTGACCCGGTGATTTTTCTCTATTCCAAGCTGGTGGAGGCGCGGGGCATTGTCCGGCCGGTCGTGAACGCCGCCGCCCATCTCGCGGTACAACTCGCGTCCGGCGAGGTCATTGTCGGCCAGCACATGTTCACCGGCAAACAGGGCGGGCCTGTCACCTCGCCCATAGAGGATATATGGATCACCCGCTCGCTCGACGACCCGGCGCCTTTTACCGTTTCGATACGCCCGAAGCTGCATGAGCTTATCGCCGGGGCGGATCTTGTCTGCTATCCCTTCGGCAGTTTCTATTCAAGCCTCATCGCCAACCTGCTGCCGCGCGGGGTCGGCAGGGCCGTGGCGGCGGCGCGTTGCCCCAAGGTTTTCATTCCCAACCTGGGCACGGATCCGGAGCTTTTAGGGCACACTCTGCGCGACCAAACGGAGCGCCTTATGCGCTGTTTGACGCGTGACGGCGCTGCCGGGCGCGATGTGTTGCAGGTGCTTGTCGTTGACGACAACGAAACCGCCTATCCGGGCGGCATACCGACCGCGCGGCTGCGCGCGGAAGGACTCCAGGTGGTGCGGACGCGGCTGGTGTCGCCGGAATCCGCACCTTACGCCTGCCCGCGGCTGGTCGCGCGGACGCTGCTTTCCCTCGTCTGACGACGCAAGTCGTTATTTTTTGTTGACGCGTCTCCATATATTCATTTTTTCCGCTTCCTTGATGAGATGGTCGCGGAAATCGGGATGCGCCGTGGAGATGATGCGCTCGGCTTTCTCCCATGTGGACAGTCCTTTCAGGTTGACTTTGCCGAACTCGGTCACCAGCCAGTGCGCGTTCGCACGCGTGGCGGTCACTACCGCGCCGGGCTTGAGGACGGGGACGATGCGGCTGCTCTGCTTGCCGTCCTTGCCCGAAACCGTGGAAGAGCAGCAGATGAAGCTCTTCCCTCCCTTGGAAAGATACGCCCCCAGAACAAAATCCAACTGCCCGCCGGCGCCGCTGATGTGCCGGTACCCGGAGGACTCGGAGGCAAGCTGCCCGAAAAGATCCACCTCCACCGTGTTGTTGATGGAGATGAAATTATCGATAGAAGCCAATACCCTGATATCATTTACATAATCAACAGGGGCGCTCATAAGCTGGGGATTGTCGTCAAGGAAATCGTACATGCGTTTGCTGCCCGCGGCAAAGGCATAGCACTGACGGTATCTGTCGATGGGCTTGTATGCCCCGGTGACTTTGCCGCACTCCGTCAAATCGACGAACGCATCGACATACATTTCCGTATGCACGCTCAAGTCTTTCAGGTCGGTTTCCGTCAGGAGCATGCCCACGGCGTTGGGCAGACCTCCTATGCCGAGTTGCAGGCAGGCGCGGTTGGGGATTTCGTCGACAACCTTCGCGGCAACGGCGCGGTCCACGTCGGAAGGCTTTGATGCGGGCATTTCGCCCAAGGCGGAGTCGGCTTCAACAATCATGTCCGCCTGCGTGATGTGGATATAGGCCTCATGTCCGCCGAGACAGCGGGGCATATTGCGGTTGACTTCAAGGATAATGCATTTCGCGCGCTCGCACATGGCGGCAAGATAAGAAGCGCTCGGACCGAAGTTGAACCAGCCGTGCTTGTCCATCGGCGAGACCTGGATCATGGCGACGTCGACCGGAGCGTAATTTTCCCGATAATAGCGGGGTACTTCGGAAAAGCGCATGGGGATATAAAAACAATTCCCGTTCGCGGTGAGTTTCCGCGTCGCTCCTGTCATGTGCAGGGTATTCCAGCTGAAGGGGTTTTCGGCCGGGGGGATTTTCATGATTTCAGGCGTCCACAGTTCAACGCAGCCCCGCACCTTGACGTCTTCCAGTTCGCCTTTGCGCGCGGCAAGGGCGGCATCCAGCGCCTTTGTCTGGGACACGCAGAAACCGTAGTCCACCCAGTCGCCGGACTTGACCACCGCAGCGGCTTTTTCCGGCGTGGTCAGCTTTTCTTCATACATAGAAGCATAACTCACAGGTACCTCCTAAGGAATTGTTCATAAATAACATTTACAGATTACTCCCTAACCACAGTGGAATTATCGGGATCCTATCGTAAAATGTTAAGATAATCAATGAACAACTCCTAAGCATCCAACATGCTGTATTTTTGACTGTTACAACGCTAATGATAATTGCATAAATTATGTATCATGCCGGACATTTTTTGTAAAGCTGTTCCGAAGCTTTTTCGGGCCTTACAGCGCGGGGAGTTTCCCGCCGGCCTGAAGAAACAGGCTGTCCATGCCGTAGGCTAGGAAGCTGTAACCGGCCCGGACTTTTTCGCGCAAAAGGGCCTCGTCCGGACGGACGACATGATAGCCCCGGCTTACGCCGTACTGCACTGCTTTGGCTTCGATGATCTCAAGAGTCTTTATGAATTCCGGCTCATCAAAGCGCGCGGTCAGACCCATGGAAGCCGACAGGTCGTAGGGACCGACCATGTAGGCATCCAGACGCGGGTGGGAAAAAATCCCGTCAAGTGCGGCGACCGCGTTGATATGTTCAATCTGGGCGACAAGGACCAACTCTCGGCTGAAACCCGCATGCGGGTCCATATGGGCGTCGAAATCCAGCCCGTAGGCATTGGCGCGGCAGAATCCGACACCGCGCCGGCCGCCGGGAAATTCCTCTCCGCCGGGGTACAGGCTGAAGTTCACGGCCTCGTCGAGCTGCACGCGACTTTCAATCATGGGGAAAATCAGCCCCGCCGCCCCGGAATCCAAAGCGTACTTGATAAGCTCGGATTTTGCGGCGGCGACACGGACAAAAGGCAGCGTTCCCCGGCGTTCCAGCGCGCGGAACATGTCCGGCAGGACCGCGCGCGTGAACGCGCCGTGCTCGGCGTCCACCGCCGCCCATTCATAGCCCGTGCGGGCGAGGATTTCCGCGATTTCAGGACTGGGTATCTGCAGCCAGGTGCCTATGCTCGGCGTGCCGGCGCGCAGTTTTTGCCGGAGTTCCCTGTTCGTGAGCATGAAGTCTCCTTTCCGCAATCACAGGTAATCCGGATCCACGGCGGCGGGCCCGTCCCCGAACATGATGCGGACGAAATGCACCGAATGCCGGTCCACGGGCATGATGGGAAAATTGCGCCGGCAGACGTCGCAGGCAATCATGGAGGGCTGGAGCGGAGCCGGCACGGGTATCTGCCGGCGGCAGTACGGACAGACATAGAAAAACACCAGTTCCATGCCGGACGGTTTGACCGGCGCCGGTTGCTGCCGCGACATCTCAATCCTCCAACAGGCCGCTGCCGGTCATTTCCGGCGGCTGTTCCATGCCCCAAAGGCGCAGGACGGTGGGGGCGATATCCGCGAGTTTGCCGTTTGCAATGCGGGCGGGCGGAGACGCTCCGGCAACAATCAGGGCGACGGGATTTTTGCTGTGCGCCGTTTGCGGACGCCCCTCCGGCGTGAGCATTTCTTCCGCGTTACCGTGGTCCGCCGTAAGGAGCAGCCTGCCCCCGCGTTTTTCGACCGCGGCGAGCACCCGGCCCACGCATTCGTCCACAGCCTCGCAGGCCTTGATGACGGCCGGTATCACGCCGGTGTGCCCGACCATGTCCAGATTGGCGAAATTGCAGACGACAAAGTCGTATATCCCCGATTCCCATTCCCGAATCAGGGTGTCCGTCACTTCGCGAACGCTCATTTCCGGCTTCAAATCATACGTCGGCACATCGCGGGGCGAATTGATCAGGCGCCGTTCCTCGCCCGGCAGCGGGTCTTCGACGCCTCCGTTGAAAAAGTAGGTAACGTGGGCGTATTTTTCCGTTTCGGCAATGCGCAGTTGACGCATACCCGCGCGGGACACGACTTCGCCCAAGCCCATCTCCGGGGTGCGTTGCGAGAAAGCCGCCGGCATGGGGAAACTTTCCTCGTAGGACGTCATGGTGCTGAACGCGGCCAAGCGCGGCAGGTTGCCCCGGTCGAATTCTCCGAACGCGGGGTCGAACAGGCATTGCGCAAGTTGTCTTGCCCGGTCGGCGCGGAAATTGAAGAAAAAGACGGCGTCGCCGTCGCGGATGCATTCGGATTCCCCAGTTTCGTTCGCTATAAGCCGGGGGGGGATGAATTCGTCGGTTTCGCCCGCGGCATAGGCCGCTTCCACGGCGGCAACGGGGTCGGCGAACAGTGGGGCGCGCCCGTGAATCATGGCGTCCCACGCCTTTTTCACGCGGTCCCAGCGTTTGTCCCGGTCCATGGCGTACCAGCGGCCGTAGACGCCGGCTACGCGGTCCGCCGGGCTGAGTTTTTCCGTCAACTTGCGCATGAAACCCAGGCCGGAGTCGGGGGCGGTATCCCGCCCGTCCGTAAAAGCATGCACGCGCGCCCGGACGCCCGCCTTGTCCGCCGCCTGAAGCAGCGCGAAAAGGTGATTGATATGGCTATGCACGCCGCCGTCGGACAGGAGGCCGAGCAGATGGACTTTACCGCAGCTTTGTTTCGCTGCGTCAAACGTCCGCATGAGTACGGGGTTGCTGAAGAAGCTCCCGTCTTCCAGGGCCATGTCGATGCGCGTCATGTCCTGGTACACGACGCGGCCCGCGCCTATGTTCATGTGCCCGACTTCCGAGTTGCCCATGAAACCCGCAGGCAGACCTACGGCGCGGCCCGAGCAGAGCAGCTCGGAGCGCGCCGGCCGGCGGAGCAGCGCATTGATGTGCGGAGTCGACGCCATGAGGAGCGCGTTGCCCGGTCCGGCCGGAGCCTGCCCCCATCCGTCCAGAATCAGCAGCAAAGTAGGCGTGAGCGCGCTCACTGTTCCTCCTTGCCGGTTTCGACCAGAACGGGAGCCGCGGGCCACATTTCTTCCAACCGGTACAACGCCCGACTTTCTGTCTGGAAAATGTGGACGAGCACATCGTTGAAATCCAGCAAAATCCAACTCCCGAGCGTACGCCCTTCGATGCGCAGGTACTCCAGATTGTCTTCCCGAGCCGTCTCCAGCAGGTAGTCGGCCATGCCTTGTCCGTGGCGCACGGAACGCGCTCCGGCGATAACGACCGCATCGTACAGGGCATTTTCTCGGGAAAGATCAAGAGCCACGATATCCACGCCCTTTTTGTCGTGAAGCCGCCGGACGACGGCTGCGACCTTGTCGCGGACGGGAACGGGGGAAACTTTCGATTTCGGTTGCGCTGTCGACATGCATCCTCTTCGTTTGAGATTCTACGGCAGTTCACGGGATTCCGCAAAGAAAATTTTTCCGGAAATTTCCCGAAAGCTCTTTGTCCGCCATGGCTCGGCGCATCCACAGCAGGCGAAAACGGCACAGACCGACGGCAACGCCCGATACGCTCACCGGGCGACCCGGATGATGCACATACAACAGCGAAAAAACAAAGATGTACTATTCTTCAGAACCGTGTTATTTACTTTTCTTTGCTTCCTCTTCCACCTGCTTCGCCAAGTAGATTCCAGCGGCAGAAATGACCAAAGCGAGAATGATGAAGGCAGCCCGAGCATCCATCAGTCCTTCTCCTTGCCCTCTATTCATTATATCTTTTCTTCATTGAGGCAAACAGCAACATAAAATTTGCACAACCGGCAAAATGCATGAAGAAAGACAAATCATAAATATTTAATAACGCTTGAAATTTAAGTATTTCCCCGGATTCCAATGTGTATGTATTAAAAAGGAATGGATAGAATGCAGAAATATAACCTGCTGTAGTGACATTAAATTCAGGTTGTATCCAAAATGTAAAGTTGTTCTTGACAAGTTCGTATGACATAGCCGGCATTTCATAATTATATTCAGCACCATACCTATCTTCGTAGGTATAATAAACATATTCAAATATCTCTTTATGATGTCTCGGAGAACAGGAAAAAACACCTGTCTGAAGCACGGAAGAAACGGCTCCGCACTGTATTCCGCGATTCAAATAATATTTGGATGGGGATAGATTGTTGATATATTTTATATTATTAGCATCCCAAAATCTATATTGTCTTTCAAGAGAAAGCGTATTTATATATTTTGATGGAATTGCATAAGCATCAACGCCGCATACTTTTTCAACCGGTGCATCATGCAATATATCCTCTGCTCTATCCGTATTAATAATGATATCGGCATCCAGCCATATTATATTATCATATCGTGATGAAAATTCTTGTGATAATATCAATAATTTCTGCCATGCCGGGGAGCGTGACAGTGCTCTTGCGGAGGTATCAAATAATTCTGTTGCGACAATCAGATCATATGAAAATTTTTTACAATACATCTCCCATGATGAACGAGCTACCCTGTTGAAGAGGATTTTATATTTTTTTCCAACGGCAAGTGTAACGACTGCATTTCTCATTGTCTTGTTCCCTCGCCGCAGGAGATATGCGGCTCTGTGCCGGTCTGTTCGCCGTTGCGGATTGCCGCGCCCGGTTCCGCTCCGGGCGCAGTTTTGCACTGCTATTTGTGGCAGGCCGATTCCTCACACCCGGCCATGCGCTTTATTTTCAGCGCATCGTCTCCGGCCTGCTCCGTATGGCAGGCAACACAACTGTAAAAAATACCCTTCGGCGCGGCATGTGTCGCCAGGTAATAGGAACGGACGCTTTTATGCTTGGGATTGAGATTGTCGTGACAGTCCTGCGTCGCGCAGGTCAGATAGTGCGTCACGCCGTTGACGCGATGATGACAGAGAACGCAGACCCCGGTATCCGCAATCGGCGGGTTGTTCACTTCTCCGCCGTCGGGCCGCTCCGGAGGAAGCTTTGTCGCGTCCGTCCGGCTCCGCAACGCGGGCGCGTTAAGATGCGTCTGGTGGCTGAACAGGACGGGCCTGCGTGACCAGTTCAGTTCCGTCGGCTCAGGAGGCGGTGATGCGACTACGGCTGCCGCCGTGACTGTACCGGCTGCGACGACGAGTATGCCGGCCGCAAGAACGACGGCGACGACAGCAACAGCAGCGACGTCTGCGGCTGCGGAAAATCGACATGCGGAGAACATACCGGCTTTGTTCATGCCCAAGCTGCCGCTCTGCCCCGATGCGCGCTGTCTCAGGCCACCATCGGGCGCGGCGGTGCGCCGTCCCGAATCATGCGGCCGAACTCAAGCTGCACGATGCGCTCCGCATGTTCCGCCACTTCCGGCGAATGCGTGACCACAATGATAGTACTCCCCGCGCCGTGCAACTGGTGGAAAATGTCCATGACCGCGGCCTGATTGCTTTCATCCAGGTTACCCGTGGGCTCGTCGGCCAAAATGAGCTTGGGATGATTGATCAGCGCGCGCGCAATACACAGCCTCTGCTGCTCGCCGCCCGAAAGCTGCCGGGGCAGATGCCCGGCCCTGTGCCCCAGGCCGACGCGCTCTAAAGCCTGCAATGCCTCCTCCTCATCCGCCATGCTGTGATAATACTGGGCAATCATGACGTTTTCCACGGCCGTGAGATAGGAAATCAGGTGAAACTCCTGAAAAATCAAGCCGATCTTATCCCTACGGATGGCCGTAAGATCCTTGGCGTTCAAGCGGGATATCTTCTCGCCGTCGAGGATTACCGTGCCGTGTGTGGGCTTGTTCATGCAGCCGACGATGTTCATCAGCGTCGTCTTGCCCGAGCCCGACGACCCCATGATTGCCGCCCATTCGCCCTGACGTATGCTGAGCGTGATGTTCCGCAAGGCCGTTACGGAACCGTATACCAGAGATACATCGTGTAATACAAGGATGTTTTTCATCAGAAATACCTTTACGTTTCTGTAATTGTCCGTCCTGCTCCAATCCACGCCTCCGCACGGGAGGCGACCGGCGTACAGGTATTTGCGTTCGTTCTGGGGCTGGTTTTAATCCACGCCCCCGCGCGGGAGGCGACATGTACCGTTCCCTGTCGATCCGAACCTATTCTCCGCGCAGTGCCGTTGCCGGTTCCACCTCGGCGGCGCGGGACACCGGGAAGAAAGACGCCGCCAGCGTGACAAGCAGCGAGGCGCACAGGGTCAGCCCGACAAGGAAAACAGGCAGGCTGACTTCACGCCCGAACACGCTCATGCTCACGACCTGGGCAAAAACGTAGCCGGTGCAGGAGCCGAGAAGCGCCCC
>JAITEY010000277.1 GCA_031281815.1 Desulfovibrio sp.
CTTTTTCTATATGGGCAAAATGGTTGAAGAGGACGCCACGGACATCATGTTTACGCGGCCCAAACGCAAAGAAACGGAAGACTACATCACGGGCAGGTTCGGATGAGCGAAAAAGAAACGCAACTGCAGCAATGCATCAGCCGGCTCCGCACCCGGCTGCTGGTTATGTGCGCCACTGTGGGCATTGCCCTCGACGATGCCTGTGCCGCCCTGGAGGCGGGCAACATGGGGCAGGCGGCCGCGGTGGTTGAAGGCGACGCGGCCGTCGATGCGCTGGAAAACGAAATGGATGAAGCGGTTCTCACGCTGCTTGCGCTGCATCAGCCTGCCGCGCAGGATTTGCGTTTTTTGGTGGCCGCTCTGCGCATCGTTATTGATCTTGAAAGGATAGGCGACGAGTCCGCCGACATTGCCGACTGCGCGTTGGAGCTGCAGGCGCCCCTGCCCCGTCCGGTGCAGGACCACATCAGGGTCTTGGCGGACGTGGCCGTCACGCTTTACAAGAAGGCCGTGGAAGCCTTCCGTGTCGGGGATATCCCCACAGCCCTGGAGTTGTGCCACACCGATACGGAGAGTACCAACCTCGAAGTGCATGCGTTGCGCGGCGTCATGGAGTATTTTTCCAGGGACGGACACAAAATCGAGCAATCCTGCGCGGCGATGCAGAGTATTCTTGTCTGTCGCGCCCTGAACCGCATTTGCCGCCGCGCCGCCAACATCGGCGAACACACGGTGTTCATCGTCAAAGGCGTGAACATGAAGCACGTCCACACGGCGGCAACGGCGGACGAGATTCTCGGCGACGCATTGTGACGCATTGGACGGCAAGGCGCGATTGCGCGCATGCACAGGATATCCCTAACTGATATGTGGGGGAAGGCCGACATGGTCTTTTTCTTCTGAAGAGTTCTCATTGAGACAATTTCCGTTACGCCCGCGTTTTGACATGCCGGGCTCTTCAGGTTTAGTATGCCGCCCGCACGAACCCGGCAACCGTTTCACTTGGGGGCACACGCCGTGCGGACAACGAATTCAGCTTTTTCCGACCCCGAAATCTGCTCGGCGCTACTGCGCCGCATCCACGCCGAACTGAACGCTCCCATGCGCTTCATGGAACTCTGCGGCACACATACGGCAGTTGTCTACCGCGACGGCCTGCATTCCCTGCTCCCGGAAACCCTGACCCACATTTCCGGTCCCGGCTGCCCGGTCTGCGTGACCCATGACCGGGAGATAGCCGCCTGTCTGGAGTCGGCGGGCAAAGACGGCGTCATTACGGCCTGTTTCGGCGACATGATGCGCATACCCGGTCCCGGCGGCATGACGCTCGGCAAAGCCGGGGCTGCAGGCGCGGAGGTGAAAGTCGTCTATTCGCCCCTGGACGCCTTGCGTCTGGCCGAAGCGCACCCCGACCGCACGGTGGTCTTTCTCGGCGTCGGCTTTGAAACCACGGCCCCGGCGACGGCCGCGACGGTTCTGCGCGCGGCCGCGCAGGGCGTGGACAATTTTGCCCTGTTTTCCATGCACAAACGCATACCTCCCGCGCTTGAAGCGCTGCTTGCGGAGGAAGCCGGCGGCGGCATCGACGCCTTTCTCCTGCCGGGGCACGTTTCCGTCGTCATCGGAACCGCGCCTTATCGTTTTATTGCGGAAAAATACGGCAGGCCGGGGGTTGTCGGCGGTTTTGAACCCGCGGACATACTGCTGGCGCTGCTGTGCCTGATCAGGATGCGCCGTGCAGGCCGCGCCGAAGTGCTCAACTGTTACGGCAGAGCCGTGGACGCCGGCGGCAACGCCCGCGCCCGCGCCCTCATCGACGCTGTTTTCGAGCCTGCGGACGCCCTGTGGCGCGGCCTGGGGTGCATCCCGCGCAGCGGACTGGTCCTGCGCGGCGAGTATGAACGCTTTGACGCGCGCGCGCGTCTTGTGCCGGATCTGCCCGATGTTCCGGAAAACCCCGCCTGCCGGTGCGGCGACGTGCTCCGGGGCCGTATCGCGCCGCGGAACTGCCCTCTTTTCGGCAAACAGTGCAGCCCGGCAAATCCCACCGGCCCTTGTATGGTCTCCACCGAAGGAAGCTGCGCCGCCGCCTTCAGGTACGACGCGTGACCACGTTCAGGGAATTTCGTTAAGGAGACATCCATGGAACACGGCCGCGTTCTTCTGGACCACGGCAGCGGCGGTGAAGCATCGCAGCGCCTGATCCGCGAACTCTTTCTGAGCCGCTTTTCCGGCCCGTCACAGCCGGCCCTTGACGATGCCGCGTTGCTCGACGAAATCCGGGGACCGCTGGCCTTCAGCACGGACGGCTACATCATCGACCCCGTGGAGTGTCCGGGCGGGGACATCGGCAGTCTGGCCGTCCACGGCACGGTCAACGACGTCGCCATGCTCGGCGCCGTGCCGCTCTATCTGAGTTGCGCGTTCATTCTGGAAGAAGGTCTGCCCCTGCCTCTATTGACGCGTCTGGCGCAAAGCATGGCCGACGCGGCGGCCGCCGCCGGGGTGCGGATAGTAACCGGAGACACCAAGGTGGCGCCGCGCGGCGCGGCGGACAAAATTTTCATTACCAGCGCGGGCATAGGCCGGGTCATTGCCGAGCCCGCGCCGTCCGGCTCACGTGCCGCCCCCGGCGATGCCGTATTGCTTTCCGGCTGCGTGGGTGACCATGGTCTAGCAATAACGGCGCGGCGCGGCGGATTGAGCGGCCTTGAGGGCATCCGCAGCGATTCCGCCCCGCTGAACCGTATGGTGGAAGCTCTGGTGCGCGACGTCGGCGACCTGCACGTCCTGCGGGATCCGACACGGGGAGGGTTGGCCGCGACGCTGAACGAAATCGCCCGCCAGTCCGGCATTGTCTGCCGGGTGCGGGAAACGGACATCCCCGTGCGGGACACGGTTGCCGCGGGTTGCGCCGTGCTCGGCCTGGATCCCTTGTATCTGGCGAACGAAGGCAAACTCGTCTGCGTACTGCCGCGACACAAGGCCGATACCGCCCTGAGCGTCATGCGCCTCTTCCCCGAAGGCCGCGATGCCGCCTGCATCGGAGAAATCGCGGCTCCGGGCGCGGACGGCAAAGCCGGACAGGTTGTCCTCCGCACCCGCCTGGGCGGATACAGGCTGCTCGGCATGCCTGAAGGAGAGCAACTGCCCCGCATCTGCTGACAGCGCAACACAAGCCGCAGCGGACAGGCGCGACAAAGCTGGTGACTTTACCTCCCTCTTCTGGTAGGAGGAAGACTCAATTTCATCAGAAATTCTTTCAGGGGCAACCCACCCGGCTCTCATCCGCCGAGGCGGAATCATCCGGCGGACGGAGCCGGATGCGGATTGAAACAGCGTACATTCCCGCACCGCAAAGCCGGGCATACCTTCTTCAGAGAAAGGAACGGAACCATGGCAAGAAAAAGCTCATCCGCCCCGGAGGACATGCGCGCCGAAGCCCTGGCCGCAGCGCTTGCGACCATTGAACGAAGACACGGCGCAGGCGCCATCATGAAGCTTTCCGACAAAACCCATGCGAATATTCCCGTCATTCCCTCAGGGTCCATCGGCCTTGACCTGGCTCTGGGCGTCGGCGGCATCCCCAGGGGGAGAGTTTCCGAGATTTACGGCCCGGAATCTTCCGGCAAGACAACCATCACCCTCCACGTCATCGCCGAAGCGCAGAAATTGGGCGGAGCCTGCGCCTTCATCGACGCCGAACACGCTCTGGACATCAATTATGCGCGCCGTCTGGGCGTCAATACCGACGACCTGCTGATTTCCCAACCGGATTACGGCGAACAGGCGCTGGAAATCGCCGACCTGCTGGTCCGCTCCAACGCCGTGGACCTGGTGGTTATTGATTCGGTGGCCGCGCTCATTCCCCAGAACGAACTGGAAGGCAACATGGGCGACACCCAGGTGGGCGGCCAGGCCCGGCTCATGAGCCATGCCCTGCGCAAATTGACGGGATCCATCCACAAATCGCGCACCGCCGTCATGTTCATCAACCAGATACGCATGAAAATCGGGGGGATACCCGGCGGCTACGGAAACCCGGAAACCACCACAGGCGGGCACGCCCTCAAATTCTACTCCACAATCCGCCTGGATATCCGCAAAATCCAGAGCCTCAAGGACAAAGAAGAAGTCTACGGCAACCGCACCCGCGTCAAAGTCGTCAAAAACAAGGTCGCCCCGCCCTTCCGCACGGCCGTTTTCGACATCCTCTA
>JAITEY010000060.1 GCA_031281815.1 Desulfovibrio sp.
CATCAACCCCGCCGTACTCATGGAAAATGCCGCCGGAGCCGCGCTGGAGGAGATACGCAAACGCGTGCGCATTTCCCCGCAAAGCCGGATTCTCATCTACGCGGGCAAAGGCAACAACGGCGGGGACGGCGCTGCCATGGCCCGCATCCTGCATGACGAGGGCGCGAAGGTCACGGTCATTGCCGTCAACGACCTCAGCCGCCTGCCTTCCCCGGCCGACGAGCATGTGAACGCCGCGCGCAGGCTCGGCGTGCCTTTTCTTTGGAGTGACGGCGATGCGCCTCCTCCTCTGCCCGATGACATGCGCCGGCCGGATATTGTTGTGGACGCGCTGTGCGGCACGGGCCTCAAGGGCGACCTGCGCCCGAAGGAACTGGCCCATGTCCGGGCCGTCAACGCTTTCAGAGGACGCGCTTTCATCGTTGCTGCGGACGGTCCTTCCGGCCTCTGCGGGTATACCGGCAGGGAACGCCCGGAAGCCGTGCGCGCCGACCTCACCGTCGCTTTCGAGGCCGCAACGCCCGGCCTGTATATGGGCGATGCGCGCGCCTGCACAGGAGAACTCGTCGTCCGGGGGGTGGGCATACCGCGCGCCGCCCGCGCGGAGTCTCCGGCCTGCCGGCTCTTGTCCCCGCACCGTGGCCGCTGTTTTCTGCCTCCGGTTTCCCTGCACAAAGGAGCGGCCGGCAAGGTGCTGATCGTGGGCGGCTCGGACGCCTTGTCCGGAGCGCCGTTGTTGGCCGGGCTGGGCGCCCTGCGCGCCGGGGCCGGTCTTGTGCATCTGGCCGTTCCGGGGCGCGTGCGCGAACACATCTATTCCCGCTGCCCGGAACTCATGATTCACGCCGCGGGCCGAGGCGCGAACTTTGAGGCGGAAGACGCCCCCGTCCTGCTTGAGCTTCTGCGCTCCATACGACCCGATGCTCTGGTCCTGGGACCCGGCGCGGGACGAAGCCCCGGCGCCCGCGCGGTGTTGACGTGTCTGGCGGAGGCGGCCGGCCGGCCGCCTTCCGTTGTCGACGCCGACGCCTTGTTTTTCCTGCCGTCGTTCGCTTCCGCCCTCACGCCGCGCGACGTGATTACCCCCCATCCCGGCGAGGCCGTCGGGCTGTTGCCGGACGGCTTTTTCGGAAGCGTCGTCGGGGAAAAGGAAAAAATCCGCACGGTGCTGGAAAACAGGCCTGCGGCGTTGCGCGCGCTGACGTCACGGTATGCGGCGACGGTCGTGCTCAAGGGCGCGGGCACGCTGATCGGGCGCCGGACGGAACCGTTCACGGTAGCGCCCTTTGCCGTGGCTACCCTGGCCGTAGGCGGATCCGGCGACGTGCTGGCCGGCGTCGTCGCGGCTCTGGCCGCAGCGGGCATGGCTCCGACGGACGCGGCCGCGCTGGGCGTATACCTGCACGGCAGGGTGGGCGAATTTCTGGCGCTGCGCGCTCCGCGCGGACATACGGCCGCCGACATCGCCGGGGCGATCCCCGAAGCATGGAAGGAATTGTGCGAAGACCAGGCATGACGTCGGACAAAACAGGAAAAGAACCGTGCGGAAAATGCGCGTGACATTGGCTGGCCTCGACGATACGCGACGGCTCGGGCAGGCGTTGGCGGCGGCGGCCGAACGCTGCAATCCCGGCGCGTTGCTTCTGTACGGAGAACCCGGCGCGGGCAAAAGCACCCTGGCCGGGATGCTGACGCGGGCGCTTCCCGGAGGCGCGGCGGCCGAACCGTCAAGTCCGAGCTTTACCCTGTGCAATATCTATTGTACTGTTCCGGAAATCCGCCACTTTGACCTGTACAGGCTGCCTCCCGGACTCGCTGCCGATGAACTTGCGGAATCCTTTGACAACGATGCGGTCTTGACCTTGGTAGAATGGCCGGAACACATGGCCGCCTGCGACCGTCCCGCGGACGGCATCGCCGTGCGCCTGAGCGTCGGCGGAGAAAGCGGGGCACGTTGCGCGGAACTTGAGGCGCTGGGCCCCAAAGGGGAAATGTTTTTGCGTCCGGCAACGGGGATGACGACCGGGAGCGCGATGTCCGGTACGGAAACCGCCTGAGGAAAAATTATGCGTATACGGGTGCAAAAATTCGGCGGGACCTCGGTCGCAACCCGGGAGCGCATGCTCCGGGTGCTGGACAAGGTCAGGAACGGCCTGGAAGACGGCAACAAAATGCTCGTTGTCCTTTCGGCGCGCGCCGGCGAAACGAACAGGCTGCTGGCCCTGGCGCAGGAATGGTCGGCAAACCCGGATCCGGCCGAACAAGACGCTCTGGTGTCCACGGGCGAACAGGTGTCGGCCGCCCTGTTCAGTATGCTGCTCAACGATGCGGGCATCCGGGGACGCTCCTGCAACGGAGCGCAACTCGGCATCCTGACCGACGAGGTCTGGACCAAAGCCCGCATCCGAAGCGTGGACACCGAGGAAATCCGTAAGTTGCTCGGAGACTACGATGTGTTGGTGGTGACGGGATTTCAGGGCATCACCTCGGACGGACGCATCACCACCTTGGGACGCGGCGGGTCGGACACGTCGGCCGTGGCTCTGGCGGCGGCATCCGGCGCGGATCTATGTGAAATCTATACAGATGTTGAAGGGGTCTTCACAACGGACCCCAATATCTGCCGTCAGGCCCGCAAACTTGAGCGCATCTCCTATGACGAAATGCTGGAAATGGCCAGCATGGGAGCCAAAGTCCTGGAGATACGCTCGGTGGAATTCGCGAAGAAATTCAACGTGCCAGTGCTGGTGCGCAGTACCTTCAGCGACGAACCGGGCACCCTTGTGACCGGGGAGGACCAGAGTATGGAAAATATTCTTGTTTCCGGCATAGCGTACGACAAAGATCAGGCCCGCGTCTCTCTCTGTTCGGTCAAGGACGTGCCGGGCGCGGCGGCGGCCATCTTCGGCCCGCTGGCCGATGCCGGCCTTTCCGTGGACATGATTAT
>JAITEY010000113.1 GCA_031281815.1 Desulfovibrio sp.
CGCCGCACGGGAAAACGACGTCACGAACACCCCGCACCCGCCGCTCGGATTCTATCAGGCGCGGCCCCTGTGCACGGCCGCGACGGACCTGCCGCCGACCTTCTGCTCGCGCATCTATACGGTTCTTGCCCTGTCGCCGCTGTTGACGCTCAGCGTGATGCTGCTGCTCCAGACAGCCTTCTGCCTGAACGCGCGCGATTTGTGGTTTTCGGACGAAGTGCGCCATGCGGACGCCTTCCGTTATCTTCTGGAAGAAGGCAAGGGGGTGTTGCTGTACATGAACGGCGCCCCGTACCCCGACAAACCGCCTTTGTATTTCTGGTTCCTGCGCGCACTGTACGCCTTTCTGGGCACGGAAGGGCCGATGCTGCATTTCACCGGCGCCGCCCTTTCGGCCCTGCTCTGGCTGTGGGCAGCCCTGGCCCTGGGCCGCCTGGTCGGCAGGGCGGACAGGCGTATCAACCTCGCCTCAGGCATCATGCTGCTCAGCTCGGGCTACATCATGGGCCTGATCCATTACGGGCGCATGGACCTGCTGTTTTCCGCCCTGATTCTGTGCAGCCATATCCTCCTCTACCGCGCCCTGGCCGGCCCCGGACAAGATTTGCCGCGCACGGCGGCCGCGTTTTTCACGGCGGGCGTCGCCGTCCTCATCAAAGGGCCGCTCGGCCTGGCCTTCCCCCTGTGTTCGGCCCTGCTCTTCGTCATTTGGCAGGGCAGACCGCTGCGCCTGTTCAGCAGGGATTTCATGTGCGGACTGCTTGCCGGCCTGTTGCCGGCGGCAGCCTGGCTGCTTCTGGTCTTCAAAAGCACGGGCGACGCGTCGTTCATCCTCGACTCCCTGCTCCGCCGACAGGTGCTGGACCGCGCGCTCGACACCTTCCATCACAAGGAAGTCTGGTATTATTACCTGACCCGTCTGCCTCTCATGCTTCTGCCCTGGACCCTTATCCTGTTCTGTCTGCCCTGGAGCAGCATACGGCCCCGCAGCCTGCGCGCCTGCATCGGCGCGGCGCGCGCGCCGGAAACGGACGGCGCCGCCTACCGCTGGTGCATGGTGCTTTCCGCCCTGATTCTCCTCTCCTGCCTGAGCGGCAAAATCCTCATCTACCTGTTGCCCGTCCTGCCCGCTCTGTCCGTGCTCGGCGCGCGCGTCGCTCTCGGCGCGGGCAATCTCGGGGCGCGCATCCTGCGCTGGGGCACGGCCCTGCAGTTCTTTGCGGCCGGAGCACTGGCCCTGGCTCTGGCCCTGGTTATTTTCGGCCACCTGAGTTTGCCCGAGGCGATCAAGGGCTTGCCGGGCGCGCTTCCGTCGCCCGACCCCGGCTTCCTGCTGGTCGCCGTGCTGTTGTTGCTTTTCGGCGCGCTGGTCTGGACGGGACTGTCCAACTCCCGCCCCGAGGGGGTGCTGCTGATTGCTGCCCTGGCCTGCACAAGTCTGGGCTACCCCTTGGGCGGCATGGTCGCGCCCGCCTTCGACGCCGTGCTCAGCCCCAAGCAGCAGGCGCTGATCATGCGAGCTTACGCCGACAAGGGCTATACAATCGCCTCCTGCAAAGTCTACGACGGCATCTATTCCTTCTACGCGGGCCGCGTGGTGCGGGATTTGAAAAGCACGGAAGATGCGGCCGCCCTTGCCGGGTCCGGCAAACTTGTTCTCGCGCTGAGCGCCCGGCGCCTTGCCGAATGGAGCGACAAGCCGGAAAACCTCAAGGAAATACACAGGCAATGGATAGAAAACCGCGAGTACGTCCTGCTGGCCGCGCCGCCCGACCCGGATATACGGCCCGCTGCAACCTCGTTCAGGCCGGCGCCGGACCTTGCCGCGAAAATTGAGGATGCTTTCGGCAGAATCCGTGAGCGCGCAGCGCATCTTTTCCAGCCGGTTCAGGAGCGCGCCGCGGACCTTTTCCGCCGGGTCCGCGAGCGCGTCACGGAAAAGCCCGCGCCCTGACAACGCCCTTTGCGTCACCATGTCCGCGCATCGCCGGGTCCGCGGCCCGGCCGCCTGCTCATACCGGCCCGGCATCACAGCGTCCGCGCGGCGCCGACGGGCAACCGGCGTCCGACAAGCCGCAGGCAGCCCATGAAACCCATGCAACCTCGGCACCGGGGCGGGTCCTCGACGGCGGCGACCGAACGTCAGACAAGCTGCAGGTAGCCCAGGAAGCCGGCCTCCAGCCCGGCCAGGCGGCAGTCGATATAGCGGGAAACATACTGCTCGAAGGTCATCTTCCGGCCGAAAACGGTGAAACGCGTGTCCGGACCGGCAAAAGGCAGCCCGTGAAAGGCGCCGATCGCCGGATGCACGGGAAGGTCGAAATCGGCATAGGAGGGGAAAAGCCCGCTCCGGCATACGCCTGCCCGCTCGTCCCCGCTCAGGGGAGGAAAACCCAGCTTGCGCAGCACGGTGTCCGCCGCGTGCATCAGCAATGCCGCGCCCGGATGGTTGACCGTGTGGAAAAGCATGCGCGTTTTCCAGTATTCCCGTATACACTCGCTCAGGCCGTAGACCTTTTCCGGGTCGTCGGCCTCCGTTGAGGCCAGACTCTCGTCAACGGCGGCCTGAAAATCGCCGAAGGCGTCTACCTTGCCGTGCAGGTAAACGGCGAGGATCACCTCCTTGGGGGTGCCCTCGTCCAACAGCCGGTTCAGGATGCCGTCACCGAAGTTGATGGGGCCGGACGAGGTCCAGAACGGCCAGTAACCCTTGAAAAACATATTCGGAATGCGCAGGCGGCGGGCCGTGCCGGGCAGACGCCGCATGAGCGCCTCCGAGGCCAGATCTCCCCAATGCGCGTCGAGATGCTGGTACAGAAACAGCGCGCAACGCTCCAGGTCTTCCCGAAGTACGGGTTCGCGCGTGTAATTGATGCGCCGGACTATGCGGTAGACGGAGGAAAAGGCACACGACGCCGTCAGGAGCGTTTCCAGTTCCTCACCCTGGCAGTTGGCGTGCATAAGGCAGAGTTTCGCGGACATACAGGCGGGTTTTCAGAGATGTTGCGGTCTCCGGCCGGCGTTGCCTTCAAACACATGCTTCAAAACACATGCTTGACACGGCCGGAGGGAAAGCATATAAGGGAGTTGCGGGATGGACAAACCTCCTGTGGTTCATTCAATCTTGGTGCCCCGGCAGGAGTCTCAGTCCTACCGGGGCAGCTTTTTATTTACCGTTTGAAACGGGTTACTATTACTGCCGTTATCACGCCTGCAAGCACAGCCGACAGGACGCTGAGGAGAAACTGCTCCATTCGCGGCACCACCTTATCGTGGACGCGGAGGATTGCCCGAAAATGACGGTACACGCTTTGCGGCAGCTCGGCAAGCTTCGTCCCGAGCGGCCCCAGGGCAATCGCATGAACATTGCAATAAGTTGAAATTACTGGAGAAATTTTTCAAGCCGTTTTTTATAAAATAAATTATTTCAACAAGTTACATTGCTTCATTCGATTGCCCTGCGGGCGGCCCGACAGTTGCCGTATGCGTTGCCGTCTTGTCCGATTCGGCGAGTCGTAAAAATTTTCTCGCCGCGTCGTAAAAAATCTTCAGCGAAAACGACGAAAAAGAGGCATAGACAATGCCGACAGCCTGCCGCGCTGCTATGGTACTCACTCTGGCCGGAGAAAAAGCCGCACGGGGCCGCACAGCTCTGGAGGCCCCGCTCCGTGCGCAGGACAATGCCGTCATTCTGGCCGAAGACGGCGTCATTGTCGGCGTGGAACCCTATGCGGTCTTCCGCCGGCGCGCCGCAACATCCTTTTCCTTCACAGATGCCGGAGATGCCTGTCTGGCACCCGGCCTGATCAATGCCCATTGCCATCTCGAACTTTCCCATACCAAGGGCAAATGCGTCGAAGGAAAAGGCTTTACGCATTGGCTGCGCAGCCTTGTCGCCGTGTTGCGGACTCCCTGCGGAACGGAGGAAGCGCGTACCGCGACGGCAAAGGCCCTGGAAGACATCGCGGCTTCCGGCACGGCGCATGTCGGGGACGTGGGCAGCCGCCTGCCCGGTATGGTGAGCGAACTCGCCGAACACCTGCTTGCCGGCCGGAAATGGGAAGAGACCATCCGCGCTCTGCCCGGAGCGGTCCGGGGGGAAGCGCAGAAGGCACGGGAAGCGCAGAAGGCACGGGAAGCGCGAGAAGCCGGGGAGTTCCGGCCTCGCGGCGGCGAAGGCAAGCTCCGCTATCCCCTCACGCATTTTCTGGAACTCATCGGCTTTACCCCCCCGGCGCCGGAGGCCGGCGCAGCCGAGGAACTGCGGGCCGGCCCCTGGTTTCTGCCCGCATCCGCGGCGCTGCCGTCCCGCCGTTATATCGACTGCGCCCTTGCGGGGCACTCCCTGTACAGCACCGCTCCGGAAGCCCTGCAGGCCGCGCACGCCCTGTGCCGGCGGACAGGACGCGTCTTCAGCATACATCTTGCGGAATCGCCCGACGAGGACGAGTGCATTCGGAACGGGAGCGGCCCCCTGCATGCGCTTACGGCCGAACTCCTGCCCGCGCCGACACGCGCCTGGGGGACAAGCCCGGCGGCTCTGGCCGGAAAGTTGGGACTGCTCGGCCCCGGCACGCTGGCCGTGCATTGCGTTTGTCTTTCGTCTACGGACATACGCCTGTTGTCCCGGAACGCCTGCGCCGTCTGCCTGTGTCCGCGCAGCAACGCCTTTACGGCTTCGGGCCGGGCCGAGCCGACGGCGCCCGAAGCGGACGGTATCCTGTTCTGCCTGGGCACGGACGGGCTCTCTTCCAATACGGATTTGGACATGCGCAAAGAAGCGTCCGCGGCGCGTGACGCCTACGGACTGCCCGCCCGCGCCGTGCTGCGCATGGCTACCGTCAACGGCGCGGCCGCACTCGGCCTTAGCGGTCTGGGCACGCTCGAAGCGGGCAAAGCCGCCGTCGTCAGCGTTTTCGCCCCGGACAAGGCGTCCTTCCTGCCGTGACAGACCGGAGGCTCGACGGTAAAGTCGGAAATCGGTTGACGAGCCTGAAGGCGTACGGCATACTGTTTCTTGAATTTGAAATTCGATTTCTGTTTTTTCAATGAAAGGGTCCGCAGCGGCGTTTGTCAACGCAAAGGAGTCAGCCGTGGAAACAGCCGTCATCGCCCTGGTCGTCGCCGGGGCCGCAATCTATTTCGTCCGCAAAGTCATTCTCGGCCGGTCCTGCTCCTGCGGCCGTGAGGATTGCGCGCACAAGCGGGCGAAATAAACGCATCGAACCTGCGCCCGCGTCCGGCCGGGCATCGTGAACGGGCGCTTCCGCGCGGGCGCGCGCAAGCTCAAAAAAGTCTTGACGAGGTGCAGGCGAGCAGACATGTTCCCAAGGCAAGGCATAGGGAGCCGAGGCATGGACGCTGTTTCACCATTGGAAGAAATCTTCGCAGCGGCGCGCATTCCGGCGGGAAGCCCGGAACGCGGCGCCTTGGCCGCGGGACTGCGTGCCGCCCTGAAATGCGCCGGGGGAAATGCCGTCGGAGAATACTTTTCCGCAAGCTTTACGGATTACCTGACCGCGAGGATTGACGAAAAAATCTCGGCCCAGGTCAACGCCGTACTGCATCACCCCGAATTTCTCGCGCTGGAAGCCCTGTGGCGCGGCCTGCGTTTTCTCACCGACCGCATGGATTTCACCCAGAACGTCATTCTGGAATACCTCAACATCTCCAAGGAAGACCTGCTGAACGACTTTCACGATGCCCCGGAGATCGTGAAATCCGGCCTATACGGGCTTATCTACACGGCTGAATTCGGCCAGTTCGGCGGCCGCCCCGTGGGCGCAGTCATTGCCGGCTACACCCTCGGACCGGGTGCGCAGGACGTCCAGTTGATGCAATACGTGTCGGCCGTCGCATCCCTGTCCCACGCGCCGTTCTTCGCCGCGGCCGGCAAAGAGTTTTTCGGCGTAGATTCGTGGGGGTGTTTTCCGGATCTGGCGGATGTGAAAAGCATTTTCGACATGCCCCGTTACGAGCGCTGGAACGCGTTCAGGGATACCGAAAACGCCCGCTACATGGGCCTTGCCCTGCCGGGTTTCCTGCTGCGCCTGCCCTATGACGGCGACAACGCCGCCGGCGCTTCGTCGTTCAATTTTATTGAAGAACCGGAGAGCGAGGACGACTTTTGCTGGGGGAACACGGCCCTTGCCGTGGCTGTCTGCCTTGCGGACAGCTTTGCCAGGTACCGCTGGTGCGTCAACATCATCGGACCGGACGGAGGCGGCGCCGTACAGGGGCTTCCCGCTTGCCGCTACCAGGCCATGGGCGACATACAAAACAAAATCCCCACGCGGGCGGTTATTTCCGAACGTCGGGAGTTTGAACTGGCCGAACTCGGTTTCATCTCCCTGGCTCCCGGCAGGACCCCCCATGAAGCCGTTTTCTATTCGGCCGATTCGGTGTTGAGGCCGAAAACCTACCCCAACACCCCCGAAGGCTTCACGGCAGAGATAAGTTTCAGACTTTCCACGCAATTCCCCTACATGATGATTATGAACAGGCTCGCGCACTACATCAAGGTCCTGCAGCGTGAAAGCATAGGCGCCTGGAAAGGCCGGGAGGAGATTTCCCGCGGACTGAACAAGTGGATAAGCGGGTATGTCACCGAAATGGACACGCCCGACGCCCTGACGCGCAGCAGACGACCCTTGCGTATGGCCAAGGTCGAAGTTAAGGAGGTACCGGGAGTCGCCGGCTGGTATGATGTGACTATCCTCGCCCGCCCGCACTTCAAGTACATGGGCGTCAGTTTTACGCTTTCCCTGGAAGGGAGGCTGGACAGAAACGAGCCGGTCGTACCGGTTGTTTCCGCAACTCCCGTTGCAACGCCGGACGCGCAGGCCGCGAGTCCCGGATAACCCGCAGAGGCAGTACGGCAACCATGTTCTTCTTTTATTCGCGCAAACTGCAAATCATCATGTTCATGCTCTGGTGCGCGGGTATGGCCGCGATGTACACAGCCGTCACCGGCGGTGATGCGGATTTTTTTCAGGGGGACAAAAACCCGGCTCCCGTTGAAAATGCCGCGGCCAGAGTCGGCACAATGCCGGCGCCGCCCGCGCCGCCCTCTCCTCCCGCGGCCCCGGCGCCGCCCGCGCCGCCCCCTCCTCCCGCGGACGACAACTACGTCATCCGGGAGGGAGACACGGTGATCAAAATCGCCGCTCGCCACGGTCTTGACCCGAAAAGCATCATAGAACGCAACCGGTTGACCGACCCGGATTTGCTCCGCCCGGGCGACACGCTGATCCTCCCCGCCCCCGGCGACGCGCAGGCAACGGACAAGTCCCGGCATGCGCCGCACGGCCTGCCGACGCACAACGCCCGCGGGCAGAACGCGTACGGCGCGCGGCACGGAACTTCACCTTAGGAGTTGTCCATAAATAATCTTTATAAATAATACCCAATCCACAGTGAAATTATTGAGCTCCTACAGCATAAATATTCAAGATAATCAATGAACAGTTCTTTAGCGGGGAGATACGCTTTGCGGCGCCGGCCTGCCGCCGCCCGGAACGGAAGCGTCCCGCCCCGGAGGACGCGGGGCCGCATCCCGGGAGGTCTGCGCCCCCTGCGCCTGAAACCTGCGGTACAGGTCCAGCACGCGCTCCACATAGTCGCGTGTTTCGGGATAGGGGGGTATGCCGCCGTATTTGACGACGGCCGCCGGTCCCGCGTTGTACGCGGCAAGGGCAAGGTCCGTACGCGCAAACGTCTGCAACAGGGATGCCAGATAGCGCGCGCCCGCGTCTATGTTGGCCTCGGGATCGAAAAAATCCGTCAGCCCGAGTTCCCTGCCCGTTTCCGGCATAATCTGCATGGCGCCGCGCGCGCCCTTGGGAGATACGGCACGGGGGTTGAAATTGGACTCGACTTGGAGTATGGCTGCCAGCAATGCTGCCGATATACCGTACTTGCCGCCGGCAAAACGGACGGATTGCTCCCAGTCCGGCGTTCTGTAATCAGGAAAAAGGCCGGCGTAGGAACGGTGCGGAGAACGCGCCGCTTGCCCGCCGAAAGATGCATCAGGAGACGGAGTACGCGCCGACGTTGCGGGAGCGGGAGCAAAGCCGCGTACAAGCATGGGTTGCGGAGCTTCCCCTCCTTCATGATAGCGACGCAACTGTTCAACTCCCTGCCGCCATGCAGGGGTGCGGTACAGAGGCAGGTTCCCGATCTGCTTTTCCGCCCCCGCGGACGGGCTGAGCGCGCCTCCTGAAAGCAACAGCGGGCAGGCGATACCAGCAATACGAAAAAAGGACACAATACACCGCGTACAACGCATCATACCATGGCAGCCTATACAAAACTTCGCATCCTGTCCACCGCGCCGCCGCTCGTGCCGGCCGCAACGACGTTGAAGTTCGCCCTCCTCGCGGCGATGCTCGCGCTTGCGGGCCTCCAGGGTTGCGGGGGCTCGGCGCAACCGCCGCGGCCGAGCGCCGAGTCGGAAGACCCCGACAACGTACTCTGGGGCTTCGCGGACAAGGGTGTGCGCCTGGAACTGAGCGCCTCCAAAGATTTGAACGCCTATGAAAGCAAGGCCCACAGCCTGCTGATTTGCGTCTATCAACTCGACAAGCGCGACGCTTTCGACCCTCTCGCCGGCACGCAGGACGGCCTTGAAACCCTCCTGCAATGCGCCCCCTTCGACAAAAGCGTCAAGTCTTCCGTCCGCATCTTTCTCCAACCGGGCGAAAACGCCGTCCATGCCCTGGACAGGGCCGAGGGGGCGCAGTTTGTCGGCATCGCCTGTGGCTTCTACGAGTCCACGCCGGCCCAATCCGTCAGACTCTTTCAGATTCAGCCCAAAAAGACGGAGAGCGGCCACCTGTTCTGGAAATCCACAATATACAGCGCCGGCGCGCTTGATCTCTCCCTGCATCTCGGCGCGAACGCCGTTGCTGAAAAAGATGCCGGACGGCAAAGTCCGGACGGCAAAGACGCAGAGAGCAAAAAAGCGGACGGCAAAGGCGCGGGAAGCGGCGGCAATCAAAGCAAAATGCCTGATATCGAGAGCCCCGGCCCCGGCGGGAACGACGGCAAAAGCGCGGCGGGCGGCAAGGCAAACGCAGGAACGGAAAGCATATGAACGGTTACCGACCGGTCTTCTGGAGTCAGGGACTTTTTTTACATCCTCAGCATTTTCAGGCCGCCGATGAGGAAATGCGGCACCGTACGGAACTTCTGCGCCTTTACGGGCTGCCTTTTTTCCGGGGCGTGGGCCTTCTGAAGTGGCGCGGGGGGAACATCGGGTCTTCTTTGGACATTGAGCAGATCAAGGCGATATTCCCCAGCGGAGCCTTCATCAACGCCCCTTACGCCGCCGCCGTCGCCCCTCTGGCCGTGACCGCGGACTGGCCGGAGCCCGACAAGCCGGGCATCCTGTATCTGGGCCTTGCGCTTGAAGACGCGGCGGGCAACAACGCCGAGCCGGAAGGAGGCGCCGGCGGCAAGCGGTATGTGTACACGGAAACCCCGGAACGACTGCCGGACATCTACGGAGCCGCGCCGCCCGCGCCGGTGCAGCGCCTGCGTTACGCCCCCGTGCTCATCCGCGATGTCGACAGCCAACGCTACCCGAATTTCGAACTGCTCCCCATCGCCATGGTGCGGCGCGCGGGAGAACATGTCGAACTGGACACGCGCTTCACCCCTCCCCTGTTCCGTTTGGAGGCAAGCCGCTACCTGTCCTCCCTGGTGCAGGAGGTGCAGGATACCGCCCTGTCCTGCGCCGGCCGGCTGGCCGGCTACAAAAACACCGAGGGAAGCGAAGGCGCGGACATGCAGTTCCTCATCAATTTCACCGTGCTGAACATCCTGAACCGGAATATTCCCCTGCTCGGCCACCTGCGCTCCGCGCCCGACATTCACCCCT
This sequence comes from Desulfovibrio sp., assembly GCA_031281815.1. Lineage (GTDB taxonomy): Bacteria > Desulfobacterota > Desulfovibrionia > Desulfovibrionales > Desulfovibrionaceae > Frigididesulfovibrio. Next base: position 9,881 of record JAITEY010000113.1, read on the forward strand.
GGCACGTCTACGGCGCCCTGCGCGTCCTGCTCGGGGAACTCTCCACCTTTTACGACGACATAGACTGCCTCGGACGGCATTCCGCCTCGGACGACACCCTGCCGAACTACACCCACGACAATCCGGGGGCCTGTTTTGAAGCGCTTTGCGCCCTGCTGCTGCAACTGCTGACGGGACTGGGTCTCAGCGCATCCAAAACTCTGGATTTGCTGCCGGCTCCGCCCTATTTCTCGGCGACCCTGCCGGACGACTTTATTTCTCCCGCCTGCCGGTATTGGCTGATGGTCCGCGCCGCGCAGTTCAGCCAAAGCGATGCGGACAACTTTCCGCGCTATGCCAAACTGGGAACGAGCGACCGCCTGAACACCATCATCGCCAAAGCCGTTTCCGGCGTGCCTCTCACAAAAATGCGCTCCGCCCCTCCCGGTTTCGCAAAACGTGCCGATACGACGTGGTACACGGTGGACTCCGCCCACCCCCTGTGGCAAACCATAGCGACGCAGAAAAAGATAAGCCTGTTCTGGGAAGGGGCTCCGGCGGACGCCCAGGTAAAACTCGCGGCAATCGGACGATAGCGTATGCCCCGCACCGACCGGTTCAATGAAGCCGTGATAACCGCCATGCCGGCATCCTGCGCAAAAGATGCCGGCGCCCGGCAAAACCTTCGGTAATCGGACGACAGCGTATGCCTCGCACCGACTGGTTCAATGAAGCCATGATAACCGCCATGTTGGCGGCCTGCGCAAAAGATGCCGATACCGTCGCCCGCGCCGCGCAGAGCCCCGCAACGACGGACGTCAAACCTTTCATGCCGTCGGCGGGCGGACAAGGCGCACGGGACGCACAGGACGACGCCGAAACGCTGACGCAGGCGCCGAATCTCAGGGCGCATCTGCTCTCCCTGCTGGACGAAGCCCGCCGGCTCGCCGTCGCGGACGGCTTTCCCCCGGAGTACGCAGAAACGGCGGATTTTGCGGTCTGCGCCTTTATCGACGAAACCCTGTTGTCCTCCGGCTGGAACGGACGCGCCGAATGGATGGTCCGGCCCCTGCAGCTTGAGCGCCACGACACGGGCACGGCCGGTGAGGACTTCTACCGCCTTCTGGACAATCTTCTGGAAAAAGCCGGCAACGGGAGCACTCCCGGCCTCCCCGCCGCCGATACGCTTCCGGGCCTTGCCCGGATTCCGTCGGCGGGCGCCGCCGCGCCTCCGTCGACGTCCCCGCCGTCAACCGGCGTCCGGGAACGAAGCGCAACGGCTCAGGCCCTGGAGGAGCTTCTGGAAATTTTCGCCCTCTGCTTGGCCCAGGGCTTCACAGGCATGTATTTTCACGACCCGGACACTGTACGCTCCTATTTGCGCAAAATCGGACAATCGGCACCTTCCGTGGACACAGGCAGGCCCCCTGCGGACAGTTCCCTCTTTTTCCACGCCGCCGGCGCGCCGCGCGCTCCCTCTTCCCTGCTGCTGCGCTTCGACCTGCTGGACTGGCTGCTCTGGCTTGCGCCGCTCGGCATCACGGCCGCAATCCATCATCTCTGCGGCAGCCGTCTCGACGGCATGCTCGCCGGGCTTTTACAGCGGAGTACGTTGCCGTGAAAGGATTTCTCAAAGCGTTCCTGCGCCTCCTGCTCTGGGTACTCCTGCTTGCCGTTCTATGCGCCGGCATTTTTCTCGTGTGCCGCTTTTTCGGTCTCCCGGCGACCGCAAGCGCCGTCGCCTGCGCCGTGCCGGCCGTCCTGCTGCTTGCCGCCCTGCTTGTTTACCGGCTTGTCGTCCGCAGTCGCCGCAACCGGCAACTGCAGCGCATAGTCACCGTGGACCCCGGCCTTGCGGACAATACCACCCAAGAGCGCAAACTGCTTGAGAACCGCTGGACGCGCGCCGTTTCCATCCTGCACACTTCGTACCTGGGCCGTTTCGGCAACCCCCTCTACGCCCTGCCCTGGTATATGGTCATGGGCAGGAGCGGCTCCGGCAAAACCTCGGCCATCAACCGCTGCGGCCTCAACGCCATGCTGACCGACGTAAGCCCGCAGCAGGAACGCACCGGAACCCGCAACTGCGACTGGTTTTTTTTCCGGGAAACGGTCGTGCTGGACACGGCCGGACGCTACGCGGTGCCGCAGAATGAAGGCGCCGACGACGCGGAATGGCGGGAATTTTTACTGCAACTGGCCAAATACCGCCGCCGCGAACCCCTGAACGGCATGGTCGTCACCGTCGCCGCCGACACCCTGACCGGAGACGGCGCGCAACTCCTGGGCGACGCCCGCTGCCTGCGCCGCCGCCTGGACGAGGTCATGCGCATCCTGGGCGCGAAGTTCCCCGTCTACCTCATGGTCACCAAGATAGACCTGCCCGCGGGCATGGCGCGCGTTCTGGTGGACCTGCCTCCCGAGATTAAGGATCAGTGCGCGGGCCGCATCATCCAGTCGCCCGACAGGAAAGAACTTGTTCCTGTGTCCGTGCAGATAGAACGGGCATGGCAGGAGATACTCGAACATTTCCGGCGCTTCTGCCTGTATCGCGAAAACAGCACACAAACCCCCGAGGCGCAACGCCTCCTGGCCTGGGAAGAACTCAAAGCCATGACCCCGGCTCTGAAGGCCTTTGCCCAGGAACTTTTCGCAGAGAACCCCTATCAGGAAACACCCTTTCTGCGGGGAATTTTCTTTTCCAGCGCCCTGCGCCGGGACGCGGAAAAACACAGCGCGGCTTTTCCCCGCCTGGACGGCCTTGTGCGCCGTTCCCTGCACACGCCGGAAAACGTCCGGGGGATGTTCCTCCGCGACTTTTTCGCCAAGGTGCTTCCCGGTGACCGCAACCTGTACCGGCCCATTGCGGAATACCTGCGCTGGCACTCGTCCGTACGCCTGATCGCTTACGCCCTGATGCTCCTCGTGCCGTTCGGGATAAGCGCCCTGACGCTCCTTTCCTTTCAGCACAACGAAAGCGTCATGCAGGCGGCCGTCGCTCCGCAGCGCCCGACATCCGGCGCGGACGTCGCAACGCGCCTGCTCGCCTATGAGCAGCGTTACCGCGACGCCGTACGCATGGAGCGGGAATCGGAAGCGCGTCCTCTGCCCGCCGTGGGCTTCAATCACGCCGAAAAGGCCGCGGCTGCGTTCAACCGCTCTCTCAATGCCTCCTTCGAGCAGGATATTTTGAACGCCGCCGACACGATTATGGAAGAACGGCGCAGCAAAATCACCCCCGATACACCCGATGACGAGGTCTTTATGCTGGCCGCCGACCTCATCTGGCGTTTCGATACGGCAAACGGCGTGCTGCAGGGGAAAAGCCTGGAGGACCTGCTGGCCGTCCCCGCCATGCCGCAAGGCATACTCAGTTCCCTGGGCGTGGACAACATACCCATGCTGGCCCCCGCCGTCGCGTACATCATGGCCGTGCGCTACCACACGACGACGGACAAGGAGATGCTGCGGCAATCCCTGCGCTCCATGCGCGCCTCCCTGGCCCGTCTGCCCAAACTCAAACCCAACTCCCTGCAGTGGCTGGCCCGGCGGGCCGGCAGCCTGTCCATGCTCCCTTACCTGCAGGCGGGCGTCTTCCGGCCCGGCAACACGCAGACCCTGGATGCCGTGCGCCTCGACCCGGCGTACACGAGCAAGGGGTTCAAAGCGACGCTTGACTACCTGAACAATCTGACCCTCATCGTCAACAGCGAGGACCTGCAGCCCGACACCAAAGATTTCCTGCGCTGGTACGCGAACAGCTGCGTCAACGCCTGGAGCGTCTTCCTCGGCGACTTTGTCCGAACGATGCTGGATCTTGCGGCAACCGACCGGAACGGCACCGCCATGACCTTGATGAGTTCGTACGAGAATCCCTTTTTTGCCGCGGCGTTGCGCGCGGATGAAGAACTGGGCCCGGTCCGATCGTACCTGGACCCGATCCCAGACTGGGTGAATGATCTGGCCGTATGGGCGGAAGCCCTGCGCATGGAACATGCGGCACAGGAAGAACAGCGGCAGCCGACCGTAACGGACAGGGTACGGCTTGCCGCGCAGAAGTTCTATGGTGAATTCGATGCGCACTTGGGCACGGAAGACGGCAAGCGCCGTGCTCAGGCGATCGCCCTGGTAAAATACGTCGACGATTATCTGAAAGCGTTGCGCGACTTGGTGCGCTATACCGTGCAGGACGATACGGCCTTCATCGCGGTGCAGGACGCCATGCCGGACGAGAAAAACAAAAACGCCCCGACGGCCGCCGTCAATTTGGCGAAAACGGCCTCCCTGACCATGCTGAACGGCATCAACGCGGCGCAGAACGAGGGTTCCCCGGTGTTCCTGCTCGGCAACGGGCCGTTGAACTATTTCTCGTCCGCCCTGATCAACGCCGCCGCCTGCCGCATTCAGGCGCTGTGGGAAGGCACCGTCCTTGCCAAGGCGGGTGCCGCCTCGCCCGCGCAACTGCAACAGACCCTGTTCGCGGAACAGGGCGGGCTGGCCCGCGACTTTGCCGACAAGACCCTGGCCTACTATCTGGAGCCGACCATAAACGGCTATACAACCCAGGAACTGAACGGCGTACCCGTGCCCTTTGCCCCGGAATTCCTGCAGTTTCTCAATGCCGGCACCTTGGGGTACCGGCCCATGCCCCAGGAATACGCGGTGACGGTGGACGCCGTCCCGGTCGACGTCAACGACGACGCCCTGGAAAAGCCCTATGCCTCGGTCCTGTCTCTGGACTGCGCGCGGGACAAGCAGGAACTGGTCAACTACAACAGTCCGGCCTCCCGGCGGTTCACCTGGCAGCGCGACGGCTGCGGCGACACCAAACTTTCCGTCGCGTTCAAATCCCTGACCCTGGACGTGCTCTATGCGGGCCAAAGCGGCTTTGTCGCTTTTCTCAACGACTTTCAGTACGGTTCGAAAACCTTCACTCCGCACGACTTTCCGGACAAGGAAGCAGTGCTGAAAAAACTCGGCGTCACGCAACTCACGCTGCGCTGCAAGCTGTCCGGCGCCGACGCCGTATTGCGCGGCGCGAGCTATACGCCGGGCACCCTGCCCTTTGTCGCAGCCGAGTGCCGCAGGTGACGCCGTACGGGATCTGACTCGGCTCGAAAGGGTTTATGCGATGGAAAAAGGCGAAAGGTGACGGCGTGCAGTATCTGACGCTGCTGGAAAGAGTTTGCGCCATGGAAAAAGGCGACGCGCAGTTCGGGACGCACAGCACCGAGCGGCTGTACCGCTCGCTCATACGTCACCTGCGCGCTCTGCTCAATACGCGCAGGGGGAGCGTACCCATTGCCCCGGACTACGGCATCGCGGATATGACGGATTTGGGCAGCAAATTCACCGAAGAGAGCGTGGACGAGCTGAAAGCGGACCTTGAGCGCCTTGTGGGGCACTACGAGCCGAGGCTGCACGACGTCCGGGCCGAATACACCCCCAAGCCCGACATGCCGTTGGCGGCGGTGTTCAGCCTTCAAGCCTCCGTCAAGACGGTAAACGGCATTGTGCCCTTGCGCTTTCAGACCATTCTCGACGCGGCGGGCACCGTGCGGATCAAGGGCGAAGAAGAGCCCGGAGGCTTTGCGCCGTGGTGACGACGCGCTGTTACCAACGCGAGCTGGAGTACCTGCGTGTGCTGGCGGCGGAATTCGCCCGCGCGCACCCGGCCGTGGCCCCGTTGCTGTCCGGCCCTTCGTCGGACCCGGATGTGGAGCGCCTGCTGGAGGGCACGGCCTACCTGGCCGGGCAGATGATGCAGAAGTTGGACGAAGGCTACGACCGCATCGCCGAAAACCTGTGCTCCCTGATCCTGCCTCAACTGCTGCGCGACGTCCCGAGCTGCACGGTGACGACGTTCAGCCCCAAGGCAGCCCTGTCCGAAATCCTCATCCTGCCCAAAGGCACCCGCACGGCATCCGTCGAAATCAACGGGGTATCCTGCGTCTTCAGCACCGCCTATCCCGTGGAACTGGCGCCTCTGCGCCTCACGGGGGTGAAAACGGAAAGCAGCCCCGGCAAACAGGCCGGGTTGCGTTTCGATTTCGCGATGACCTTCCCGCCCGCCCTGCGCAGCATACGCAGGCTGCGCCTGTTTCTGCGCGGGCAACGCGTCGATGCGGTCCTCCGCCTCTATTTCCTGCTCCGGTATACGGAGCGCGTCAGTCTCGACATCGAAGGCAACCGGCGGTCCCTGCCGGGGAGCGCGCTGTCCCCCGTGGGCTTTGCCCCGGACGAAGCGTTGATTCCTTACCCTGCCACGGCCTGGCCGGGCTACAGACTTTTGCAGGAGTACTATATTTTCCCGGAAAAATTCTTTTTTCTGGATATAGACCTGCCGGATTCCGGGGCGGACGCCAAGGGCGCGTCCGCTTTTTCCTGCACTCTGGAGTTCAGGAGGCCCCTGCCCGACGACATCCCGTCCTTTGCCGCCGCCGACTTCGCGCTTTTCGCAACGCCCTCGGTCAACCTGTTCCCGCATGAAACAACCCCCGTCAAGGCGGATCAAAGGCAGGAAAGTTACCCCATACGCGCCAACAGTTCCAAAAGCGGCGCGTACATCCCCTATCAGGTCACGGCGGTCAGGGGCATTGCCTCCGACGCCCCCGACAAAGAGTGCGCCTATCCTCCCCTGCTCGCGGCGGGACGGGCTCCGAACGCCCCGTCCTACATGACCGTCTACGAAAAAACGGAAACCGGCGGCAGAGAAATGCGCCTCGCCCTGGTCCGGCCGCCCGGAAGTCCCGTGCCCGCGCCGGAAATGATTTCCATGAGCGTGCTGTACAGCAACGGCGACCTGCCCGGACAGCTGCATGTCGGCGACCTGCGCGAGGCGCTTTCCACCTCGCCCGGCCTTGCCGACTTCACCAACCTCATCCCGCCCTCCAAACCCGCCCCCGCCCCCGCCGAGGGGAGCGTGCTCTGGTCCCTGCTCGCGCACCTGCAACTCAATTATCTGCCCCTGGCCGACGCGCAAACCGCCCGCGCCCTGCTCTCCGCCTATCTGCCGGGAAAAATCGACGCCCTGTACTCCGGCGCAAACGCCAAACGCATCGCCTCCATACTTTCCCTGGACGTGCAACAGACGGATTACCTCTGGAAAGGGCGCCCCGTGCGCGGCTCCGACATCCTCATCACTCTGGATGAATCCGGCTTCAGCAATACCGGCGACATGCACCTGTTCGGCATGGTGCTCGCCGCCTTTTTGCACGACTATTCCCCCATCAACAGTTTTGTGCGGGTCACCGCCGTGGACTCGCAAAACAAATACAGGTTTCAATGGCTGAAACACGAGGGAATGCGTTCTTCGCGGTAACCGGCGGGACCGGCGGCACGCGCCTGTCCGGCGCCGCGCCGGCCTCTTTCCGCGCGGGTACGCGGCTTTCAACGATTTTGCGCGGGTCCCCGCTGCTGACCCGCAAAACAACGACAGGTTGCCGTGGCTGAAACACCGACGGAGGCATTCCCCGCGGTAATCGGAGATATGCTCCGCAATCCGCGCAAGTTCGCCTTCATCCGGATTGTGCGCCTTTTGCGCATGTGGGCGGGGAAACGCCGTCACCGGGAGTGGCTGGACGTCCTGCGGACGCGCCTGCGCTTCCGCTCCGCGCTTTCCCTGGGTTTCGCCGTGACGGATGTGGACGGCCTGGAGATTGAGCCGTCCCAAGACCCGCAGGACGCCTGCCCCTTTGCCTCGGCGCGCATAACGGCTTCCTTTCTCGGCCTGTACGGCCCCACCTCGCCGCTGCCGACCTTTTACACGGAACGCCTGCTGGAGGAGCAGGCAGGAGACGGTTCGGTCATGCGCGACTTTCTGGACATCTGCAACAATGTCTTCTTTCAGATATATGTGCGCCTCGCCGAACTCATGTCGCCGCTGGACAGCGCCCTGGACGCGGGCAACCCGGCTTCCCGGCACATGCTCATGTCCCTGGCGGGCTTCGGCGACGCGAGCCTGCTCGAACGCCTGCAGGACGAGCAGACCTTCCTGCGCTACGCGGGCTTTTTTTCCCAGTCCGTCCGTTCCGCTTCGGGCCTGGGCGCCGTGCTCACGGACGCCTCCGGCAGCGTCGCGCGCATCCGCTGCAACGTGGAACGCCTTGCGACGGTGCCGGAAGAACAGCGCCTGAGACTGGGGGAGTCTTCCTGCCTGCTCGGCGAGGACGCCGTCCTCGGCTTTGCCGTCCCTTGCCGGGAGGGGAAGATTATTGTAGAGTTCTCCGGCCTCGACGCGCACACCCTGCGTTCCCTTGTGCCCGGCGCACGCCTGTCCGGGCTGTTGCACGGCCTTGTCGTCAACTACTGCCGGGAACCCCTGGAATACGAAACAGCATTGCACATGGCTCCCGGCGCGGCGTTGCCGGCGCGGCTCGGAGGCGACGACGACGGCGCCTGGGCCACGCTCGGTCACGATGCCTGGACGGGTTGGGGCGGCGAAGAAGCGGTTGAGGCGCTGCCCCGCGCAAGCGCCCTGTTCACCGCGGGATTCGCCCCGGCTCGGCGGTTCCGGATGCCGGCAAAGTAAGGAACGGCAGCGTAAGTACACCGCAACCAAGGAGGCAGCGTACCGTGAACCGCGCCGAAATACTTGAATTCATCACGCGCAGGGAAAGCGTGGTCGGGCAGGATCTCACCGGCACGGACCTCTCCGGAGCCGACCTGCGCGGCGGCCGCTTTGAAAACTGCATTTTCATCGGCGCGGATTTCTCGCGCGCGGACATAAGCCGCACGGGGTTCGCCGGCTGCGACTTCACCGGGGCACGCTTCTGCGAAACCGTTTTTGAAAAACTGAACTGGACGGGCATGCGCATGCCGCGGGCGGACCTGCGCGGTGCGCGCTTCTTCATGACGTTGTGCAAGGACTGCGATGCCCGCGGCGCGGATTTTTCCGAAGCGCAAATCCGCATGTGCGACATGGCGGGCATGAAGCTGAACGGAGCCAAGTTCATTAAAGCGCGCATCGAGCAGAATGCCCTGCAGAAAGCCGTATGCGACGGCGCGGATTTTTCCGGGGCGACCATGATACGCCTCGCCTTCAGTGAAAGCGACATGCGCTCCCTGCTGCTTGCCGGAGCGCGCCTGCGCAAGGTACTCTTCAGGGGCTGCGATTTTTCCGGTTACAACTTCGCGGGTCTGAACATGGAAATAGTGCAGTTCGACGGAGCAAAACTCGACAAAGCCGACTTTACAGGCTGCAGCCTGCCCATGTGCAACTTCAGCGGCGCTTCCATGAACGGCGCTTCCCTGCGCAACGCGCGCATGGATAACGCCGTCTTCTCCGGGGCGCAGCTCGTCGGCGCGCAACTCGCCGGGGCGCGCTGCCGCATGTCCGTCTTCTCCGAAAGCGACCTGAGCGGAGCCGACTGCTCCAACGCGGATATGGAACTCAGCCGCTTCCAAAAGGCGCGCTGCCGCGGTGCCCGATTCACAGGCGCAACGCTGAACAACACGGATTTTTCCCATGCCGACCTGAGCGAGGCCGATTTTAGCGGCGCCGGGCTGTATATGGCGCGGCTGCACGGCTGCCTGGAAGAAAAAACCGTTTTCGGCAGGGCCAAAGAAACCCGCCTCGCCCCCCAGGACGAAGAACAGACGCGCGCCGAAGCCTTCAAACCCTTTTCCAGACGCACCCGCCGCCGGGATGCTCAGCTTGCTCTGTAAACACGCTCCTCACAAGTCCCGAAATTCGCCCGCCGCATCGCGTATTGCCCACTCACTCCGCCGTTCGGGCTCCGGATAACCGTTGCCCCTCCGTAATTTTTTCGGTCAGCCCGGACGGATTGCGGAGGCCGTCAATATGAAGACATTGTGCTTGTCGGCAAGCGTGCCCGCTTTTTCTTGTGCGCGTTCGCCCCGGCCGTTCCGGCGGCCGGCGGGGCCGGCGTTGCGGGATTTGCCCGATTCGGCGGCCGGATCGGCGCTGAACGGCTGACTGCGTACAACACGACTCAGTGAAGCGGAGGCGGAGGTGAAGGGGGGAGGCGAAGGTGAAGGAGGAGGCGATTTTTTTTCGTTTTTTTGTTGAAAACGGATTTCAGTTTCATTATGATGCCTTCCAGCGCAAATACGCACTCTTTCAATCCCTGTTTCAATCTCTGCGGATGAACAAACGCGGATGCAGGCGCGATGAAAGTATACAAAGACAAAGAACACAGTGTAGCCCTCACCCCTTTTTCCCTGCGCGGGGCACGTTACCTGACGGTCTGCGTGGGACGGTACGTGACTTTCGACGCTGAAACGGGGTGCAGCCGCCTGCGTACCGAACAGGATTTCTGGAAAGAGGTCCCTGACCTTTTCTCGGCTCTCGGCCAAGCGCCCGTACTGGACACGGGTCTGCCCAAACCGGGCGCGGAAGTGCTGGTCGCGGGCTTCTGCCGTACGCCCGGCGCAAAATCCCTCCCCGCGCAGGAAGTAGCCTTCCGCGTGGGCACGGTATCCCGACGCATCGCCGTGTTCGGGGACAGACAGCGCCTGCCCGGCGGCGGGTTCACCGATCCCCTGCCTTTTGCCGCTCTGCCCCTGGTCTGGGAAAACGCCTTCGGCGGTCCCGGGTTCCCCGCCAATCCAGCAGGCAAAGGACTGGACAAAGACAACAAACCGTCGCAACAGGCCCCGAACCTGGAAGACCCGGAGCATTTCATCCTTTCCGGCGCCGATATGCCGCGCCCGGTCTGCCCTTTCCCGATGGATGTCGCAGCACCCGAACGGCGCGCCCT
>JAITEY010000143.1 GCA_031281815.1 Desulfovibrio sp.
TGTAAACAGAGAAGCAAGCCGTCCGGTCTCTGCCGGTTTGAAGATGCCCTCACCCCTGTTCTTGAAAAGGCCCAGCAGGCTGACATGCTCCTGATCGGCACGCCGGTTTATTTTTTCGCGGAAAGCGCCGGAACGAGAGCTTTTATTGAACGCCTTCTGTACCCGTGGATAGCGTTTCACGCCGACGGTTACGGCACCCGGAGACCTAAGCCCATGGTTGCCGGGCTCTTTTACACCCTTGCCGGAACGGAGGAATCTGTTCAGGCGCACGGACACAACCATTTCATGGACAGCACGGACCGGTTCTTTTCCCAGCATTTTCTTCATCACGAGGTGCTGCCGGTCTACGAAACGCTGCACACAAATACCTATGACAAGCTTGAACTTGATATCTTTGATCCTGAGGCAAGGCACAAAGCGCGGGCGGGACGTTTCATGAAAGACTGTGAGCAGGCGGGCGCTATAGGCGCTTCGCTTGCCCGGCGGGCACAGGCCTACGAAAAATGCCCAAAGGCGGGAATGTCGTGACGGATACCGCCGGATACGACTGCGATGTGTTGATAAGCGCCGATTTTGTGCTTGCTTCCGCGCCTCCGGAGGCCGGGGTTTCCGGGCACCACGTTATTGAAGACGCGGCGCTTGCGGTGAGCGCAGGCCGGGTCGGCACTGTGGGCAGGCGCGGCGAACTGGCGAACCTGAGGGCGAAGCGGCGTTTGGAGCTTGGCCGGTCCCTGGTTTTGCCGGGTCTGGTCAACGCGCACACACACATCGCCATGACGTTTCTGCGCGGTTGGGCGGACGATTTGCCGTTGGCGGAGTGGCTGACGCAGCATATTTTCGTCAAGGAACGGCAACTCACGGCGGAAATCGTGGAACTTGGGGCGTTGATCGGCTGTGCGGAATTGATCCGCACGGGCTGCACGGCCTTTGCCGACATGTACCTGTTTGAGGATGCGGTGGCGGCCGCCGCGGACAGGGCGGGGCTGCGCTGTCTTCTGGGTGAGGCGATATTTGCGTTTGCGACGCCGGCCTCGGTTTCGGCGGAGCAGGCCATGGACAGGGTGCGCGGGCTGGCAGAGCGTTTCACGGGCCACAGCCGGTTGCGGGTGGCGGTCATGCCGCACAGCGTGTACACGACGGACGACGCGATTTTGCGTTCATGCCTGCGTCTGGCGGACGAACTCGGACTGCCGCTGCACCTGCACGTCGCGGAAACGGCCCGTGAGGCGGAAGACTGCCGCAGGGCGCACGGCAAAGGCCCGGTCGCATACTGCCGCGACCTCGGTTTGTTGCGGCCGACGACGACGCTTATCCATTGCGTGGTTCCGGATGAAGAGGAACTGGACATGATTGCCGCTTCCGGGGCGCATGTCGCGCACAACCCGCGCAGCAACATGAAGCTGGCGTCGGGGGTCGCGCCGGTCCCGGCCATGCTCCGGCGCGGCATCCTGCCCGGCCTGGGGACGGACGGCGCGGCAAGCAACAATGCGCTGAACATGTTTGCGGAGATGAACGCCTGCGCGCTGCTGCACAAGGGGCACAGCCGGGATCCCACGCTCTGCCCCGCGGCGACGGTGCTGGACATGGCGACCACGGGCAGCGCGGCCGCGCTGTGTTGGCCGGAGTTGGGGCGTATTTTCCCCGGCGGGCCGGCGGACCTTGTCGCTCTTGACCTGCGTTCGCCCAATTTGCTGCCGCTTTACAGTCCTTTTTCGCATCTTGCGTATGCGGCGAGCGGGTTTGAGGTGCGCCTGAGCATGGCGGACGGGCGCATACTGTACGAGGACGGAGCGTTCACAACGCTGGATATTCCACAACTGTGCGACGAAGCGGAGAAACTGAAACAATGGGTGCTGAAGACGGTATGAGCGCGGCATCATCAACGGCGGCAACGGCGGGCGCGGAACCCGTCCGTCCGCTGATTTTGAGCGGGGGCAGCGGCACCCGCCTCTGGCCTCTTTCCCGGGGACTGTATCCCAAGCAGTTTATGGACATGGGCGGCGAGTGCCTGTTTGCGCAGACAACGGCCCGTGCGCTGACCCTGCCGGATTGCGCGCCGCCCATCGTGATATGCAACGAAAAGCACCGGTTCTCAGCTGCGGCGGTATTGCAGGAGCAGGCGAAGATGCCCGGCCTGGAAGCGGCCGCCCGCGCCTCCATACTGCTGGAGCCCGTCGGCCGCAACACAGCCCCGGCCATAGCCCTAGGGGCGTTGGCCGCGCTGGAGGAGGGCGGCGACCCTTTGCTGCTGGCCTTGAGTTCCGACCATGTCATCGCGCCGCACGAAGCGTTCACGGAGGCAGTGTGCCGAGCCCGCGCCGGGGCGGAGACGGGCAGGGCGGTTGTTTTCGGCGTGGAGCCGAGCGGACCGGAAACGGGTTTCGGCTATATCCTGCGGGGCGCGGAACTCACGCCGGGCGTGTTTGCCGTCGCCCGTTTCGTGGAAAAACCGGACCTGGCCGGGGCCGCCGCGTTGCTGGCGGAAGGCGGTTGTTTCTGGAACAGCGGCATGTTCATGTTCAAGGCGTCGCTGTATCTTGAGGAACTGGCCGTCCACGCGCCCGATGTCCACAAGGTTTGTCTGTCCGTATGGCGGAACAGGCGCAGCGATCTGGACTTTATCCGCTTTTCCGGAAGCGCGTTTGCCGCCTGCCCGGATATTTCAGTGGATTACGCGGTCATGGAGCGCACGGACAAGGCCTGCATGGTTGAGCTTACGGCCCGCTGGAGCGACATGGGGTCGTGGGAATCGTTCTATGAGGCGGCGCCGAGGGATGAAAGCGGCAATGTCGCGGTCGGCGACGTCGTGCAGCTTCAGAGCAGGAACTGCTACCTGCACGGCAGCCACAGGCTTGTGGCCGCGTTGGGTCTGGACGGCGTCGGCGTGGTGGAAACGGCGGACGCCGTACTGGTGTTGCCGCGCAACCGCAGTCAGGACGTCAAGCTGTTGCTTGACGAACTGAAGAAACGCGGGCGTCCGGAAACGGATACGCATCTGCGCGTGTTCCGGCCTTGGGGGCACTTTGAGACGCTGGTGCTCGGCGACCGTTTCCAGGTGAAGCGCATCGTCGTCAATCCCGGCGGCGTGCTTTCGTTGCAGATGCATCATCACCGGGCCGAACACTGGGTGCTGGTGCGCGGCACGGCCAAGGTAACCGTGGACGGCCGGGAGCGCATCCTCAAGGAGGACGAGTCTACATACATCCCTTTGGGGACCGCGCACAGGCTGGAAAATCCGGGGCGTATCGCATTGGAAATCATTGAAATCCAGACGGGCGCCTATCTTGGTGAAGACGACATCGTGCGTTTCGACGACGTGTACGGCAGGGAGGCGTCCACATTCTGAACGCGATGCCGCGTATGCCCGTTCGGACGCCCTCGGCGTGACGGAAGAGTGTACCGAGCATCAGCCGGGTGAAGACATTTGCGAGAACCCGCCGAGGATCCGCGATGTTGCCTGCCGTCCGCAAGGCGAACGTCGCCGACAGCCGGGTGAAGATGCCGCGCGGGTTCCGAAGCGTCAATACCCGCGCGGCAGTTCCGCCTGCTCTTCTTCCGTCAGCCCTGAGCCGCGGCCGGCAAGGATAAAGAAGATGCGCGCGTTTTCCTCTATCTCCTCGGCAATATTCAAGGCCTGCTCCGTGTTGTTTCCCACGGTCAGCACGCCGTGCTTGGCAAGCAACACGGAATTGCGCCCGGCAATGACCTTGCCGGCCATGTCGGCAAGGTCTTCCGAACCGGGCCGCAAATAGGGCAGTACGGGGAGCTTGCCCACGCTCATCGCATAACCCGGCGTATACACGGGCACAGCGCACAGCGGGTCAAGGGGCAGGCAGGCCAGGGCGGTCGCATAAGCGCTGTGGACATGCACCACGCAGGCAACATCGGCCCGCGCATAGCAACGGCAGTGCATATGCAGTTCCCGCGAGGGAACGCAGCCGCCGTAAACCGAGCCGTCCGGTCGCATACGCACCATGTCGTTTTCCGACAGCGCCCCCAGGTTGCGCCCTGTGGGCGTGATGAGGATGTCCCCGCCGCACCGGATGCTGATGTTTCCTCCGGAACCGCAGACCAAACCTTTTGCGCAGACCTGCCCGCATAATTGCAGAAGCTTTTGTCTTTGTTCGAAATCGTTCATCAGACATTCTTTACGGTCCGCAGACATTCTTTACGGTCCGCAACCCCTCTCTTCAGGGAGCTTGCCGTTCGGCGGACGGAGTCGGATGTGGATTGAAACAGCTACGCCCGAGTTTACTCAATCGACACGGAGATCGGTTCTGCGTCCGTGTCCCGCGTGATGAGCCGATCGTGGAGCCGTCTTGCGAAATCGGCCGCGCCCGCGGCTTTCTCCTCAGTCATGAAAGGGACGGCGTACCCTCTGTCTCTGGCCGCGAACATGCCTGCGTAGCGCAGTTTGGAGTGCCGGCAGTAGTTGATCATGCCGGTTCTGAACGGACTCACAGCGTTTTCGATGCGGTAGCCGCAGGTTAGGAAGAGCGCGGCTGTTTTGTCCTTCCACAGAGAAAGCCCTTGTATTTTTCCGTAATACTTGTTCATGCCGTACACAAGGCGGTCCAAAACCGCCTTCATGGGAGCGGTACAGTACCAGGAATAGATAGGACAGGCGAGTATCAGGCAGTCAGCCGCCAGGACGGAAAGAAAAACGGACTGCATGTCGTCATCGTAAGGACAGCCGAAGGCATCGGGAATATTTTGGCACGTCCGGCAGGCGATACACGGTTTGACGGTTTTCTCGTGCAGCCTGATACGTTCGACTGCCGCGCCGCGCTGCTCAAGCGCCTCCGAGAAAGGCCGCAGCAGTGAGGCAGTGTTGCCGTTTTTGCGCGGGCTGCCCGCCAGAATACATACTTTCGGCGTGATTGAAGAAGATTGCATATCGGCCTCGCTGTTCGCCGCGCTTTGCGGCGCTTGTAAGCTGTTGCGGTCATCGCGCGGGTCGACACATTGCCGCGCACGGGTCGACGCATGGCCGTGCCGGGACCGAAGCATTGTCGCGCGCGGGTCGACGCATTGCCGCCGCGGACCGACGCAGGCGTGCGTAGATGCCGTGATTCTCCTTATCAATGTGTTTTTGCAAACACAACGATTTTTCCAGACCCGGCAAGGCCTGTCCCGGCGCGCGGCCGGCGTCGCCCTTGCTTTACGATGTGCGCCGGTATATATCGGGTTTGTCAAAAAATTTCTTTACGGACTGAAACTTCCCGCTTCAGACCCGTCCGGCCGGTGCCGGCGGACGGGGTCGGATGTGGATTGAAAAAAAATATGGTCATTCGTTGTCCGCAATGTCAACACACCCGTAGCGTCAGCGAGAGCCTGATTCCGTCCGGCGCGTCGGTGGCGACCTGTCCCGTGTGCGGATGCCGCTTCCGCTTCCGCACTCTGCACAGGCGCCCCGAAGCGGAAGCCTCTCCGACAAAGCCGCCGGCGTCCGCAGATACGGCGGAACGACGTACAGCGACAACGCTCCGTCCGGTATCTCCGGCATCTCCTGCGGGCGGGCCGGCTCCGACCGGCGTAGCTCCCGATTGCGCGGCGGATCCGGCATCGGACGAACGGGGTCCGGGCGCCGGGAGCCGGCCTTTATCGGAAAAACTTCCCTTGCCCCGAGCGCCTTTCGAGCATGACGGCTTAACGCCGCCGGAGGCGGCGCGCAGTGTCCCCGTCGAGATTCCGCAGGCGGGAAGCCGGGCGCCCGAGCCGGCTCCGGCGGCGGGCGGCGCGGACGATATCCGGGACACCGTTGCCCGGCGGCATCGAGCGCTTGATCCGCCCCCGCCGGAGGCCGGCGGAGGCGATGTCTGGGACGCCGTTGCCCGGCTCGGCGACGCGCGGCGGCAGCCCGCCGAAGTACCGCGGGAAGCCGGAACAAGGACGGCGCGCGCGGCCGCCGA
>JAITEY010000257.1 GCA_031281815.1 Desulfovibrio sp.
CTGAAGCCGTGGACAGCATCCTGCGGCAGAGTTACCGCGATTTCGAACTGCTGCTCCTCTATTCTCCCTCGTCCGACGCTTCCCGCGCCGTGCTGGAAAGCCGCGCCCGGCGCGACCCACGCGCCGTTGTCCTGGATGTCGCCGGTCCGAATTTGGCCGCCTGCCTGAATGAAGGACTGCGGGCCGCGAACGGGGAATTGGTCGCCCGCATGGATGCCGACGATGTCGCCCTGCCGGAACGCTTCGCGCGGCAGGTCGCCGCCTTCGACGCCCGCCCGGCGCTCGGGGTGCTGGGCAGCGCCGTGCGGTACATCAACGCCGAGGGCAGGCCGGGGCGCATACTCGCGCATCCGCGCGGCGCGGACATCGAACGGGCGTTCGCCTGGGGCTGTCCCTTCACGCATTCGGCCGTGATGATGCGTCGCGCTCCTCTGGAGCGTTGCGGCGGCTACAGGGAACTCTTCTCCTACGCCGAAGATTATGATTTATGGCTGCGTATCGACGAAGTGACGGAACTTGATAATT
This sequence comes from Desulfovibrio sp., assembly GCA_031281815.1. Classification (GTDB taxonomy): domain Bacteria; phylum Desulfobacterota; class Desulfovibrionia; order Desulfovibrionales; family Desulfovibrionaceae; genus Frigididesulfovibrio. The sequence goes on from JAITEY010000257.1 coordinate 526, forward strand.
TGCCGGAAATCCTGCTTTATTATCGTCTGCACGGGCGGAACAGCGTCATCTTGAAAGCCCTTGAAACCCGCCGTCATGCTTTCTTCGCCCAAGCCGCGCGCCTCGTGCGGCGCGCAAGCGGCAACGACCCTCTGGACGGGCCGGACTCCCTCCCCGAACCGGAAAGCCTGCCTCTGTCCGAGGAAGAATTCGCGGGATTGCGCGGGCGCATCCTGGCCGGGGCGGCGCATCTTATCGGCGATGCGCGGGATGACCCCGAAAGCGCGGAATGGTGGCCGTGGCCGGCAAAGATTGCGGACAAAGACCTGCGCAGGGAAACGGAATTTCTCTGCGCGGTCCGCGCCGCGCGTTTTTACGGCCGGAGCGCGCCCCTGCGGTGCCTGAGCCATTGCCTGCGCGCCGTGATACGCAACCCGGCTCGCGCCGTACGCTGCGCAACCGCACTTATGCGCCCGCCGGCGACCGGCGCCTGAACTTCGTGCGGCAGACCGTCGCTGGAACGTATGGAGATTTGAGGGTATTAACAATTGAATTAACAATAGAATGATTTTGTGGTATGCTTTCTCCAGGCCAAGGAAGGAGTATGCCGGCATGTCCAAAATGTAGCGCATCCCATTACCGGCATAATGCAGGCATGGGCGAACGCGTTAGACGCGGAGTACGGCGCCGGGTTGACGCGCCTTTGTATCTCAAGAAAATTTTGCCCGGTTGCGCCGGGCGGAAATCTCCCTGAAGCGGGAGGTTTCAGACCATAGGGGATATTCTGATGAAAAGCAGCATCGTTGTTGTCGCGGCATGTCTTCTTGTTGCCGCGGCGTGTCTTCCGGCAGTATCCGCGGCATGGGCGGCGAGCGACGGAAAGTCGCTGTATCTGGAACACTGTGCCGGCTGCCACGGCAAGGACGGCGCGAAAGCCGGCGGCGCAGCCGCCCCCCCGGCCGGGCAAAATTCCCAGGCCGTTTATGCGAAATTGCGCGGCTACGCGGATGGCAGCGAAGGCGGCAAACTGAAAAACATCATGCTCAACGTGACGCGAAAACTGGACGACGCGGGTATGCGCGCCGTAAGCGACTATATTGAGACTCTGCCTGCGGCGCGTTGACAGCGTTCCACGTCGGCATGAGCGGACGCAAGGCCGCCTGAAAAGCGGCCCGTTCTCAGCGGCGCTGCTTCAGCCCCACGCCGTGTTTCGGACAGAAGGAAGCGGCCTCGCAGGACGGGCAGAGGGGGTTCCGGGCCTTGCAGACTTCGCGCCCGAAGCGCACCATGCGGTGGTTGACGTTGCCCCACTCCGCGCGCGGAAACAACCCCGTCAGCACCTTTTCCGCGCGCGCCGGGTCGCGCGAGTCGCAGAGGCCGAGGCGAAAGGCGATGCGCCCCACATGCGTGTCAACGGCAAGCCCCTCGTTGCGGCCGAAAGCGCCGAAAAGCACCACATTGGCCGTCTTGCGGCCCACGCCGGGTAACGTGAGCAGTTCGTCGAGCGAGGCCGGAACCTTCCCTCCGTAGACTTCCGCTATGCGTTGCGCCGCGCCGATAACGGCGGCGGCCTTGTTGCGGTACAGGCCTACCGCGCGGATAAGTTCCTCCACCTCTTCCTGCGTCGCCCGCGCCGCCGCCTCCGGGGTGGGCAGACGGGCGAACAGCGCGGGCGTGACGCTGTTGACCCGCTCGTCCGTACACTGCGCGGACAGAATAACCGCGACCAGCAGTTCCCAAGGATTGGAAGCCCTGAGCATCCCCCCGACCTCGGGCATGCGCGTCCGCAATACGTCGAGCATCGCCGCGGCGCGCCGCGCGGCCGCGCTGTTTTCCTTTTCCATAAGATACCGGCCTCAAAATCGATGACAATCATTAGCCGTTTTGTCGCGCAAGCTCAATACAATCCTTGCTCTATTTGCCGGGCAACCGCGAAAAGGACATTTTGTGGTTTGTCAAGCGGCGCCGCTTGGTTTATAGTCGATGCGGCCGCGCAACCCCGCACCGATGCCGCAACCCCTTCACCGGGGAAATAAGGACCTCGCCGTGAAAGCCCTGTTTGTGTACATAACCGTGCCGGATGAAACAAGCGCCGGCATCCTGGCCCGGACCTTGGTCGAGGAACGGCTCTGCGCGGGCGCGAACATCATTCCCGGTCTGAAGTCCGTCTATCACTGGCAAGGGAAGATAGAAGAACAGGGCGAATGCGCCTGCATTCTGAAAACAACGGACGAGCGTTGGACGGCCCTGGAAAAACGCGCGCTCGAACTGCACCCCTATGAGACGCCGTGCATCGCGGCCCTGGCCGCTGAACACGTCCACCCGCCTTTCCTGCGCTGGATCGCCGAAGAAACAAGGAGCTGAGCTTGGCCGTCTATATCACGGGTTCCGTCGCCTATGACCGCATCATGAATTTTTCCGGCAAATTCGCGGACTCCATTCTCCCGGACCGCACCGACAACCTGAACGTTTCCTTTTATATTGACAGGATGGAGCAAAAACCGGGCGGCAACGCCGGGAACGTGGCGCACACCCTCAAACTGCTCGGAGAAAACTCCGTCATCATCGCCTGCGTGGGCGAAGATTTCGACCCTTACAAGGAACTGCTGCAAAAACGCGGCCTGCCCCTGGACGGCATCCGCCGGATGGACAACGAGCGGACGGCCGCGGCGTACATCATCACCGACAGCGACGGCAACCAGATTACCGGCTTTCACGCCGCGGCCATGCTGTCGCAGAGCGACTACGCCTTCCCCGCCCTGAATCCCGAAGACGACCTGGGCATCATCTCGCCGAGCAACCCCGTGGACATGCGCGACCATGCCCGCCTGTACCGGACACGCGGCGTCCGCTACATCTACGACCCCGCCCAGCAGTTGCCGGTCATTCCCCCCACCGACCTTCTGGAAGGCATTCGCGGAGCCTATCTGCTTGTCGGCAACGACTACGAAATCGGACTCATCACAAAGACCGTCGGACTCGGCAGAAAGGAACTGGCGGCAATGACCGCGCGCGGGCTGGTGACCACCCTGGGCGAACGCGGCTCCCTGGTGACGGAAAACGACGGGGAAGAAGCGGCCGTGCCCGCCGTCCCGGTTTCCGCCGTCGCGGACCCCACCGGCGCGGGGGACGCCTACCGCGCCGGATTGGTCAAAGGACTGCTGCTGAAACAGCCGCTGCTCGAATGCGCCCGGCTCGGCGCTACCTGCGCCGCCTACTGCTTGGAACACAACGGCACCCAGGAACACGATTTCAACTTGGATGATTTTTTCCGCAGGCATGCGGGCGCTTTCGGCGAAGGACTGTAGACAGGCTGAACCCTTTCACCCCGCCGTCGGGAGGCCGTTGTGCGATATTCCTCCAAAGAGCTGGAATTTCTGGGTAAACAGGTAGCCGAAGGACGTTACGTCGCCCGCTCCGTGTTTTGGCTCGCGTTGCTCACGGCCTTGCTTGCGGGCCTCGGCATCGGGTACCTGCTGTCGCCCTCCGGCAACGCCGACCGGGAAGTAACGGACAGGCGCCCGCTGAGTGAAAGCGGGGCCGCCGATATGGGGAAAAATAAAGAACTGCTGCAGCACATTTTCAAGCATGAAGAGGACGTGCGCAAAAACCCCGATGACGTTGAAGCATGGAAATCTCTGGGCAATCTGTATTTCGACGCGGGCGAGGCGGAAAAGTCGATCAAGGCTTATACCCGGGCGCTGGAACTGAAGCCCGGCGATGCCGACGTTCTGGTGGACTGCGGCGTTATGTACAGATCCCTGAAACAGTACGACACCGCCTTGGACTATTTCAAGAAGGCCCTTGCGGTCAATCCCCGGCATGAGCATGCCCTGTTCAACTCCGGCATAGTCCTGTATTTTGATTTGGGCAGACGCGAGGAGGCCCTTGCGGCCTGGCGCTCCCTGACGCGCATCAATCCCGAAGCCAAGGCGCCCAACGGCGACAAGCTTGTGGACATGATCGACAAACTCAAGTAGACGTGAAGGCCGGCATGAGCATACCCTCCGCAGCGTTTCAACAGAAATTCTTTTCCGGCAGCCCCCCGCTTCAGGAAGGGGACGCGCCGACCGGCTCCCGTCCCCCGGAGCCGAGTCATCAGGCGGGCGGAGCAGGCTGCGGAGCGCATCGGCATACTTCCGGACATCCGCGCTTGCGCGCCGCAGCCGTCGCGGTCGCCGCGCTCCTGTTCGCCTTTACGTCCGCAACGGCCTCGGCCGCGGATATTCTGGCCGCCGACAAGGTCAACGCGCCCGAAGCTCTGCTGCCCTATCTTTCCTGGCTCGCCGACCCGCAGGGGGAGATAACCATCCGTGATCTGGGCGCCGGAACCGTTCAGGAACGCTTCACCCCCCTGTACAAAGGCATTCCGCTCAAAAACAAAGGTCCGGTGTGGTTCCGGCTGCTCATCGTCAACAGCGGTCAAGGCGGCGTCGGCGCTGTACCCGCGCAGGGCGGCGCGCGGCTGAGCATGAACCTCGGGCAGCTTCCGCCCGGCGGAGCCCGGCTGTTTTATTCCGAGTCGCCGGGGCCCGTTTCCGCTCCGGGGGTATGGCACAGCGAAACGGTCAATTCGCACGAGGAAACGCTGTTGCCGGAAGCCGGTCTGGCGCCGCTCGCCGTTTTCATCCGCATGGAGGAAATGCCGAGCTTGTGGTTTTCGCCCGTGGTCGGGCCGCAGTCGGCGGCGCGCGCCGGCCTGCTGCCCCTCGACCTGCTGCTGCCTGGCATAACGGCCGCCGCCGCCGTGGCCTGCCTGTTGCGTCTGGCGGCCGACCGGGCGCTGTGGGCGCTGTGGGCCGCGCTGTACCTTATCTGCGTGTTGGGACAGAGCAGCCTGCCCTTGCCCTCCCCGGACAGGGGGCCGGCACCGGAAAACCTGCCCGCTCTTCTCGCCCCCGGTCTGGCATTGCTGATTCTGCCCCATGTGGGGCGCTGCATGTTCCGGACGGACAAGGCTTCCGTGCTGAAGGACGGCTCGCTGTACTTTTGTTCGCTGCTGGGCGCGGTGACGGCCATGCTGCCGCTTGTGCCCGGCTTCTCCTGGCTGACTCGGCTTTTCCCGCTCTGGCCTCTGCTGCTCGCGCCCGCCCTGCCTTTCTGCCTGTCGTCCATAGCCGCGAAGAAACCCGGCGCTCTGGCCTTCACCGGCGCGGTCGTCATGCCCGTCCTCGGCGCGCTGCTCTGCCTCGCGGCCCTGAAATATACCGACCTGCATCCCGCGGCCGCCCAGGGCGGGCTTTGGGGTCTGGCCGTCGGCGGTCTCGGGCTGGCCCTTGCCCGTGTTCCGCGCAATTCTCCGGGACCCGGCAAAGGGGACGAGGACAAGGGCGAACTTGCCGTGCCGGACATGCCGGGAGGCCTGAGCGCGGCTTTTTCCGTGCTTTCCCCGCAGAGCCAGTATGAGGAACTGCCGCCCATGCCGATAACCCGCATCGGCGGCGCCGGTGATGCGGAACCGGATGAGACGGCCCGAACCGGAAACAGTCCGGAAGACGGGCGAGGGAGCGGGGACGCGCCCGCCGCAGGCAAGGCCGGCGAGTCCCGCACAACAGGGGAGCGCCCGGAAACAGCGCGGAATGTTTCGTTTTTCCTCCCGTCCGGGGAGGACCGCTTTTACCCCGACCTTCCCTCGGAGGTCATGAACATTTTGGAGGGACCCGTGCCGACGGGCAACGTGCAGCCGGGTTCATACCCTTTCAACCTCCATACCCTTGTGCGTCAGGTCCATGACATCGTGTCGCCGCTGGCCGAAAGCAAGGGCCTGATATTTTCCTGGTACATGTCGCCCTCTCTGCCGGTATTGTTGGAAGGCGATTCCCCGCGCCTGCGCGGGGCGTTGATTCTGCTCCTGCAAAGCGCCGTGCAGGCGGCCGACGGCGGCGCCGTGCAGCTCGCCGTGCGCCGGAACCCCATGTCCTCGTTCGAGGGCGACCTGCTGTTCAGCATCAGCGACAACGGGTCGGCCCAGCGCACCGACGCGGGTTTTTTTCTGGCCTGGGAACTCGCCTCCCGTACCGGCGGCGCGTTCACCGTGGACTACTCGGCCGCGGGCGGAACGCGCACGGCGTTTACCGTGCGCTTCAAGCTGCTCGGCGGGGAAACGTCGGCCGACCCGGTCGCTTCGGCCCTCCCGTCATCAAGTGAGCCGGAAAGCGCCGCGCCCCCGCCGCGCATCGGCGGACCCCGTTCCCTTTGCTTACTGTCGGCGGAAATGACCGGCGGCGCGAGACGGCATATAGCGCGCTGCCTGGAAGGCGTGCCGCATAACGCCGTCAATGCCTTTGATGAAGAGCAGCTTTTGCGTCTGGCCGGGGAACATGAGCCCGACCTTGTGATTTTCGATGCGGATATGCCCGAAAACGTCATCGCCCGGTGCATCGCCGACCTGCGCGTCGACGAAGGCGCGAAGAGCCGCAAGCGCGCGGCGGTTCTGGTGTTGACCGGCCACGACCTGCAGGCTGCCCGGCTGCTGGAAGCCGGCGCGGGGTACGTCCTGGGCAAGCCGTTCACGCGCGAGGCGTTCCTCGATGCCCTCGCGGCCGCCGTTCCCTCCGCGGCCTCGCGGCTCCGGGGTCCGGGCGCGGCGCTTGCCGGCCGCTCCGGCATGTTCGCGACACCTGCGCCCGACCTTGCGTCCGCCGTTCCCGACACCGGCCCGGCAGGTTCGCCCGCATTCGCCGCCGCGGAAGATACGGCGAGGGGAACCCCGGCCTCTCATCCCGACGTTGCCGCTCCGCACGCCGGTGCGGGTCGGGATGCGGCCGTCGAAGCCGATGCGGTAAACCGCAAGGGAATTTTCGACGACATCGGCGCAACGAAGCTGCCCATACCTGCCCGTCTTATTCCCAGAGGCATGACGCCGGACGCGCAGCCGCTCGGCGAGTCGTCGCCGGAGACCGGCTCCGCCGCCGTTCCCCTTGCCGGAGACCCGTCGGCAGCCGCCGCCGGGTCAGTGGCCGCCGCCGGGTCTGCGCCTGCCGGCGCTTCCGAACCTGCGCCGGGATCCGCGCCCGCTGCCGGGTCTGCGTCCGCCGAGGCTGAACAGCCGTTGCGTGCGTTTCAAGCGCGCACTCCCGGAGGCGCGTCCGATCCTGCGCCCGACGAGGCGGAGGAGTCCGACGCGGCCAAACTGCCCAGACCTGCCCGGCTCATTCCGAGAGGTATGGCCGCGGAACGGACGGAAGGCGGAAGCGGCCGGGAGGCGGCTCACCCTGCCGGACGTCCCGCGCCTGACGCGCCTGAGGATCCCGACTCGGCTCTCATGCCCGGACAGCGGCTTTCCCGCGATCCGTTTCTGGATCCCTCGGTGGCCTTTTTGCGGCCCACGTTTACCCCGCCCGGCCGCCCTCCTTTGCGGGAAGCCGTGAAACTGGCCATGACCGCGGGGCAGGAAGCTTCGAGCGCAGTATCCGATGCGCCGGAAACATCGGTAAACCCGGCCGGACGCGGAGCCGGTATTTCTCCGACAGCGGATGATGCTCCCTCGCCGTCGGAGCAACAGACGCAGGCACCCCCCCGGACGGGGGCGCACATCCAGATTCAGGCGCAGCCGGCCGCCGCGAAACGCGCCTCGTCCTCAGCCGGGAAAGGAGACGGTGCGTCCGACCCGGCGCGCCAGTCCCCGGACACTGACGGCGTGGACCGTGAACGCGCGAAGGTTTCCGCGTATGCCGCGCATCATGCGGCGGAACGGCCGGGAGCCGTACAGGTGCAACTGCCGCCCAGACACGGCATACCGCCCAAAGGGGCGGCAGACGCCGCAGCAGCAGGGAACGCGGTCCTAAAAACGCAGCAGCCGGCGAATGCCCCGCAGGGCATGCAGATTTCCGTTCATCCCTCCGGAAGCCCGGCCGGCGGACCGCCTTCCCCCCGGATATCCCCGGCGCCCCTGATCCGTCAGGCCCGTTCCGGGCAACGTACTGACGCGTCCGCCGCTCAAACCGGCCGAGCCCAAACCGCGCGAATCCAGAGCGTCCAAGCCCGAGCAGCCCGAACAGGAGCCGGTCAAGCGCCGGCCGGGCGTGTCCCGGCCGCCCAAGCCGGCGGCACTACCGCAACGGCTGCCGTCCAAGCTCAAGCAGCCCGCCCAGGCGCCGCTCAAGCGCCGGCCGGGCGTGTCCCGGCCGCTCAAGCCGGCGGCACTTCCGCCGCGGTGACCGTTCAAGCTCAAGCAGCCCGAACAGGAGCCGACCAATCGCCTGTCGGCCGCATCCCTGCCGCCCAAGCCGGTACAACTGCCGCCGCAACCGCCCAAGCCCGGGCAACCCGTGCCGGAGCAGGTCAAGAACCGGTTGATCGCGCCGAAACCGCCCGAACAGAAGCGGGGCCGGTCGAAGCGCTTCGCGGCGAAGAACCGACGCCTTTTGAGAATGCGCTCTTCGGCATAGGCGGCGAGGTCGAGCCGGCGGCAATCGGCAGGGCGGCATCGGATGCCGCGCCGATGGTCATGGGCCTTTCTCCCGAAGATGTCCTCGCCCCGGCCGCGGCGCCCGACAGGAGCGCCGAGAGCCAAAAGCGCGGCCTGCCTGACGGTGCAGACCTCCTTGACCTGGACGCCATACGAACGGCGGACCCGGCCGAGGACGGGAAACAGACGGGCGCCGCGCGCGGGCAGGAGGAGGAAAAGCATACTTCGGCCGGTTCTTTGATTGATTTTATGCTGCTGGATGCGGCGCAGGATGATGTCGACAGCGGCGCTGCGGACGGGACGGAGAAGACGGGCTCCCCGCATGTCGCGGCCGGCAAAGCGGCGCGCGATGCAGGCGCGGCAGCCGGGACCGGACGACAAAACCCGCCGCAGGCGGGCAGAAGCGCGGCGGACAAAGCGGAGCGCGAAGTCCGCGCGACGGCCGGCCCCGGACCGCGGGCGGACGCCGCGCGGAGCAGGGCGGCTTCGCCCGCGCAGGAAGCCCCGATCACGAACCGGCCCGCTTCGCTCCCCGTGCCTCTTGCGGGTCTGGACGGGGAATTTCTGGATCCCGATGCCCTGCCTTTCCTGCCTGGGTTGGCGGACGCTCTGGCGGGCGCCCTGCAGGATGCCGTGAAAGGCATGGCTGAGAAGCGCCTGGCCCTGGTTCAGGAAGCCGCCGCGCGCATGGCGTCCAGGGCCGAACATTTCGGCTTGAACCGTCTGGGCAGACTGGCCCGTTGCCTGGAGCGGGCAGCCGAAGCACGGGACGAGGAAGCCTCGCGGACCATTCTGGAAGACGTGCGGCGTGCGGCGCCGCAGTACGAGAAGGCGCTCTTAGAGTGCTTTCACAGCTTTGCAGGCGTTGACGGCTGACCGGTGACCCCCGCGCATCCCGCTGCTTACGGAATAATCCCCGCGCGTTACGCGTCGACGCGTTTTCCCGGCAAAGCCCTTGTCCTCCTCAAGGGATTCCCGATGTTTTATCATGTCTGGCGGCGGGCCTCGCGTTGCCCGGAACTGGCGTCCGTGACTCTGGCCACGGACGACGGTCGCATTCGGGACGCGGCGAACGCCTTGGGCGTCCCTGTCCTGATGACCTCGACACGCCACGAAAGCGGCACGGATCGCGTCTATGAAGCCGCGACGGTCCTGCGCCTTCCTGAAGATTCGGTAGTCGTGAATATTCAGGGCGACGAGCCGGCTCTGGATGCGGAATGCGTAGGCAAGCTGGTGCGGCTCTTTGCCGACCCGGCGGTGCAGGCGGCCACGCCTGCCGCGCCGTCGGACCCCGCCGATGCGGCGCGTCCGGACAAAGTCAAGGTTGTCGCGGACGCCGAAGGGAACGCCCTCTATTTTTCGCGCGCCGGCATACCCTATGCGCGGGACGGCGAATACGCGGCTTCGCCGCTCGTGCATACAGGCATTTACGCGTTCAGGATGCGCACGTTGCGGCGCTTTGTCGCTCTGCCCCCTTCCCCCCTGGAACGCACGGAAAAGCTGGAGCAACTGCGCCTGCTGGAAAACGGCATCAACGTGAGGGTGCTCGTGGCGGACAGGTCCACGCCGTGCGTGGACCGCGAAGAAGATACGGCGGCTGTGCTGCCCTTGCTTGAGGACTACGGCGCATAATTCCGGAACGAAGCCGTTCTGCGAGCGATTGCTTTATGCGCCGAACAGCGCCGGGATTCGCGCCGACCCCATCCCGAATACCGATAAGAACATGAAAGCTCCGGGACGGGAACGACGGTTGCAGGGGCATACCCTGCCTGTTTTTCCCGCCGGCCGGCGGCCGATCCTGCGTGCGAACCGGCGGCCGGACTGCGGCGTTGTTTCCCTACTTGCTTTTTTCCGCGAACCAGCGGCCGATCTGCGGCGCGATTTCCTTCTGGCTCCTGGAACTCACGTACATGCCGATATGTCCCACAGGGAAAGCGGTGAACGTCTTGTCCGTGCTTCCCACGGCGTCCATCAGCGGTTTGCTGGAAGACAGGGGCACCAGGTGGTCATATTCGGCGCAAATGGCGAACAGCGGGCAGGTGATGTTCTTCAGATTCACCTTCTTGCCGCCGAGTTCCAATTCGCCTTTCATCAGCTTGTTGTCCTTGTACAGGTCGTTGATGAACTGCCGGATGGTGGCGCCCGCCTGGCCGGGGGAATCGAAAATCCATTTTTCCATGCGCAGGAAGTTGCTGAGGTACTCCGGATCCTCAATCTTCTTGTCCGCAGCCAGATCAATATACTTGCCCAGCGTGAGGGAGAAAGGCTTGAGCAGGAGATAGCTGACGTTCATCACTTCGCCGGGAATGACCCCGTAGGCGTTCACCAGGGCGTCGGCGTCCATGTTTTTGCTCCAGGCAAAGAGGAGCGCGTCGTTGGGGCTGAAATCCACGGGCGTGACCATGGTCACCAGCGCGTTGATCTTGTCCTGATGCAGCGCGGTGTAAATGGTCGAGAAGGTGCCGCCCTGGCACACGCCGAGCAGGTTGATCTTCTTGTGCCCAGTTGCCTTGCTGATGAAATTGACGCATTCGTCCATATACCAGTTGATATGGTCGTCCATGGTCATATAGCGGTCTTCGGCCGTGGGATAGCCCCAGTCGATGATGTACACGTCCAGCCCCGATTCGAGAAACGACTTGATGACCGAACGGTCGGGCTGAATGTCCATCATATATAGCCTGTTCACCAGCGCGTAAGTGATCATCACCGGGATCTTCACCGGCTTGGCGCTCGTTTTCACCGGTTTGT
>JAITEY010000270.1 GCA_031281815.1 Desulfovibrio sp.
ACAGTCGGTAAACCGCGGGACCAGCCCGCGGTTTTTTTTTAACCGTCTGCCGGTCCGAAAGCGCCGGCAGGCCCAAACACACAGGAGCGTCCCATGCAGTTCATGTTTACCATGCCGACACTGGCGCAATTCGGGCGGGGCGTCGCCGGCGGACTTGCCCCGGTGCTGCTCGAAAACGGCGTGAAACGCGTTTTTCTGGTTTCGGACCCCGGCGTACAGGCTGCCGGCCTGCTTGATGCCCCGCTGCGCGCCCTGCGCGAGGCCGGGCGGGAAGTCCTCTGTTTCACCGAGACGCTGCCCAACGCCCCGGATTACCAGGTGGAAGCCGCCGCTGCCCAGGCGCGCGACTTCCGCCCCGATGCCGTCGTCGCCATAGGCGGCGGCAGTTGCATCGACACCGCCAAAGCCGTCAATATCCTGCTCGCCAATCCCGGCCCCCTCACCCGCTACGACGGCGTCAACCTGGTTCCCGCTCCCGGACGCCTGCTCGTCGCCGTCCCCACGACGGCCGGCACCAGCAGCGAATGCACGGTCGTCGCCGTAATTTCCGACGAAAAACAAGCTAAGAAAATGGTCATTTTCGGTAAAAACGTGGCGCCTTCCATCGCCCTCATCGACCCTGCCCTTACGGACGGACTCCCCCCGCACCTCACCGCCCATACCGGCATGGATGCCCTCACCCACGCCCTCGAAGCGTATATTTCCCTGGCCGCCTCCCCGGCCACGGATGCAATCGCCCCCGAAGCCGTCGCCCTTATCGCCGCCGATCTGCCCGCGGCTTATGCCGACGGGTCCGCCGCCGCGGCACGGGACAATATCATGCTGGGCTGCCAGTTGGCGGGTATCTGCTTTTCCAACGTCGGCCTCGGCCTTGTGCATTCCCTGGCCCAGCCCCTGGGCGGACGCTGCCATGTGCCCCACGGCCTCGCCAACGCCGTCTGCCTGCCCCATGTGCTGGCCTTCAACCTGCAGGCCGCGCCGGAGCACAAGATTGTCCGCATCGCCCAAGCCCTCGGCCTGGAAACGCAGGGAGCGAAAGCCCCGGACCTGATCACGGATATCCGCCTCTGCCTGGAAAAACTCGCCCACACCCTGCATATCCCTTCCATTGTGGAAGCGGGAGGCAAAAGAGAGGCGATTCCGGCCATGTCCGAAGACGCCCTCAAGGAGTTGTCGACACCGACAACCCCGCGCAAGGCGACGGCGCAGGAAATCGCCGCCCTGTACGAAGATCTGTTCACGCAGGCCGAACGCACCGCCTGATGCCTGCACATTGCAGGGAGGAAGGAAACGCCGGCAAGCTTTCTCAGACGCCGTCCGGCGCCGCCGGTGATTTCTCGAAAGGCGGCATCGCAAACCGCGGCAACGCTCTTCCTGATGAAACCATAAAGGAATTCTTGATAAAGAGAGCTTTCAAACAACAAAGGAGATGCTGATGAATTACGGAAATCTGGTACAAACACAGCGCGACTATTTTATGGGCGGAGCCACCTTGCCGCGCGCCGCCAGAGAAGATGCCCTGCGTCGTCTCGGCCGGGCCGTGTGCGAACGCCGGGAGAACATTGTCAAAGCCCTGCGGGCGGATCTCGGCAAAAGCGAGGGCGAAGTCTGCATGCTTGAAATAGGTCCGGTTATGGACGGCCTGCACTTTACGCTGCAAAACCTGGCACGCTGGATGCGCCCCGTCACCCTGCCCAGCCCGCCGCCCCTCCGGCCCGGCAAAAGCCGGGTATACTGCGAGCCGTTGGGCACGGCGCTCATCATAGCCCCTTGGAATTACCCCTTTCAACTCAGCTTTCTGCCCCTGCTGACCGCCGTTGCCGCCGGCAACTGCGCAGTGCTGAAACCTTCGCCGGAAACACCCAGAGTGGTCGAAACCATGCGCGAATGCCTGGAAGCAACCTTCCACCACCACCACGTCGCCGTGGCGGAAGGCGGCGAGGCTGAGGCCGAAGCCCTCCTGCGCGAACGCTTTGATGCCGTATTCTACACCGGCGGCGCGCGCGTGGGACGCATCGTCATGCGCGCCGCCGCCGAACACCTGACGCCGGTCTGCCTTGAACTGGGCGGCAAAAGCCCGGCCCTGGTCATGCATGACGCCGTCCTCCCCACAGCCGCCAAACGCATCGCCTGGGGCAAACTGCTGAACGCCGGGCAGACCTGCGTCGCCCCGGACTACGTGCTGGCCGAAGAAAGCATACGCGAAGAACTCCTCGCCCTGCTGAACGCCTCTTTTACGGAAATGCTCGGACCCGACCCCGTAAACAATCCCGATTACCCGCGCATCATTTCCGACGCGGCCTTTGCAAGACTCACAGCCATAGCGCCCGCCGGAACCAAAACGGACAAAAGCGCGCGCAAAATCGCGCCGACGGCCTTCGCCGCCGATGCCGGGCACCCGGCCATGCGGGAGGAAATCTTCGGCCCCCTCTTGCCCGTACTCTCCTTCACCAAGGCCGAGGACGCACTGGAGGGCATCCGCGCCGGGCACAAACCTCTGGCCTTCTACGTGTTTACGGAAAATGCCGGCTTCGCCCGACGCGCCTTGAGCCGGGTGTCCTCCGGCGGCGCCTGCGTCAACGACGTACTCTTGCACGCCGCATCGGCGGCCATGCCCTTCGGCGGCGTCGGCGAGAGCGGCATGGGCCGCTACCACGGCAGACGCGGCTTTGAATTCTTCAGCAACATCAAAAGCGTGCTGCACCAGTCCGGCACGGTGGACGTCCCGTTCCGGTATCCGCCTTTTTCCGAGGAAACTCTGGCTGTTCTGCGCGGCATGTGCGGCTGAACTCTTCCGAATCGACCAGAGCACGTCAACGTTGATTGTATGCCTTCGGCGTCGGCCTGAGCAGGCGCAAGGCCGAACATTGAAACCTTGCAATGCTGTTGTATATGCCTTCGGCGACCGGGGGGAATGATTCCCCCCGGACCCCCTCATAGGGGCTGATATGAAAATTTACGCGTTACATTGTCGTGATGTCGCCTGCAGGAACTGTACAATATCCCTGATTTCCTCTTCCATGCGGTCCCGGAAAGCGATGCCGAGTGCCGACCTCAGGGCTGTGTTGTCGATTTCGAGGGCCGTTTGCCGCGTTCTTTCCGGCGCTTCATGGACTACAGCTTTTTGTCCGCCCGTGACGGTCGATACGGTTTTTGGCGTGTGCGCGGCGACTTCCCCGATTCTCCGGCTCTTCCCCGACGAGACGTTGAAGGTGCGGCCTGCCGTATCCTTTCTGCGCATAAGGGCTTCAATCACCCGACAGTAGTCACCGAGCCAGACGAAATCGCGTTGCGTGGACGGGTCCGAGCGCAGGCGCAGCACGCCGTCCCGCACGGCGCTTGCGCACAGGTCGTTCAGCAGGAGACGTCGGTCGACGCCGCCCGGCGATTTCGGGGCTCCGTACCCGTTGCTCAGACGCAGTATGACGCCGGGCAGATTGTGCGCGCGCGTGAACATGCGGCAGTATTCCTCGGCAAACAGGTGCGTCGCCGCATAATCGTTCACGGGCATGACCGGGCTTTCTTCGGTGATGCGCCCGCTGCCCCGTCCGTAAACATGGATGGTACTGCAGTAGACGACAAGCGGCGCCTGCCCGCCGGCAGTTTCTGTTGAACGCCGGAGCACGGCCGCAAGGAGGTTGCGGGTGCCCAGAGCATTGACCATCAGGGCGCGGCGCGGGTAGTCGGGCCGGTCGGAATCGTTCAGCCCCGCCGCGTGGACGACAAGGTCGAGCCCCTCCGGCAGTAAACGCGCCGTTTCTTCACAATCCATGCGCTCAATGTCGGCGCTTATCGGAGTAAAGGGAAAATCCGCCTCAGCTTCCGCGCAGTTTCTGGACAGGATAAAGACTTCGTGCCCCCGAGAGGCCAGATGTCGGCTTATCCACGATCCTGTATAACCGAGGCCGCCGGTCACCAGACAGCGTCCGGGACTTTGCCGCGCGCGTTTCGTCATGAGGGGAGGGGCCAGGAATACGGCACGAGCGGGCTGTCCGGGGGCAGGGTATCCCCCTCGTCCGGGTTGTGGACCATGTCCGCGCAGTTTGCCAGCACGGCCGGGTACGCGCTCAGGGCTGTGAAGCCGTAGAGCACGCCCGGGGGGATGCGCAGCAGACGATAGTTGTCCGGCAGGCCCAGAGTATAGGAGGCGAGCGTCCCGAAAGTAGGCGAAGACTCGCGCCCGTCGTAGGCGACGAGCAGAATCAGGCCGCTGGGGCAGGCAACGTTCTGCTCCTGCAGGCGGTGTCTTTTCCAGGCTTTTACCGCGCCGGGATTGACCACGGAAAAGTATATCTCTCCGAAGGCCGAGAAATGCGGGCTGTCCGCCCGCAGCATGCGCAGCACCGGGCCCCCTGCGGTCGCTATGACGGGCAGGGGCATCGACAGGACGCCTTCTATGCCGGAGCGTTCATACTGCACGACGTTTATACTCTCCTCAACAACCCCGTTCTTCCGATTCACACTGCGCGGCGGCTGCTGCCGTGTAACGTATAAATTTTCGCATCAGCCCAATGTGGGGAGTCGGCCTGAGCCGGCGCAGGGCCGACTGGGAAATCATCGACCTTGCACCGGTTCAGGCCGACCCCGGCGGGGTCCGGGGCAGCGCCCCGGCCGCCGGAGGCGTCAAAACAGGTGTTACCCGGTACTACAATGTCCACGACAACCCTCGTTCTTCGGCCGAACTGCAGTAGCGGCTGATTTGTTCCACAGTCAGCGCGTACATTGCGTCCGTAAAGGATGCGTTCGGCTTTTGCCCGGA
>JAITEY010000271.1 GCA_031281815.1 Desulfovibrio sp.
AAGCCGAATCGCTCCGAGAGTTCGTAGGCGAGACCGTTGGTGATCAGCAGAACGAAAGTCCCTCTGGCGCTTTTGCCCACTTTCCGTTCCAGCCAACGCATTTCCTCCGGGCGTTCGGCGTTGATGATCACGTAGGGTGTACGGATGGACAGACCCTGTTTGGACATGGCCTCCAACGGGTTGAACTCGTACCCTTTCGGGTAGACGATTTCACCCTGAGCATCGCGGATGTCGTATGGCAGGGTGTATGTGGGATCGATTTTGTATGCGGCGCTGATGTTGGCAACCGGCAGATCGGCCACGGCATCGACGGGCCTGAACGACCGCACCCGGTCTTCCAACTGCCGCTTGTTGCTCTCGGCGTACTTTTCAAAGTCGAACTCGCCGGATCGCGCGGCGATCAGTTTTGTCAGGTCTATCTCGTGTATCGGGTAGACGTTGCCTTCGGTGCCGACGACACGGGCGGACGCGGGAGCGGAAGCCTGCAGGAACGCGCACAGCGCAAGGGCGCAGGCGGCGGCGCGGACTTTCTGTAAAAAAACGGTTTGGGGCGCGCGATTATTGACAACTTTTTTGAGGGAGGGCAGTCTGTAATCGCCGGTGCCGGAGAACGGTTCTCTCGGCGCCGTGACCTTGTGCGCGCGCATGGTCTCCGCGGACGCGAAACGGCATTCCGTCGCGGGCAAAAGCGCGAAGCCCCGTTCCATGCGGGGCTTTTTTTTCAACCGGAATGTACGCGGGGAAACGTGGCCGGCAGCGGCGCTCATTGCCTGTGAAAAAATATTTAGGGAAAGCGCCTCGCCGGGATGGAAAAGATTCCCTACCCGCTTGACCCGCTTTGCCCTGTAGGGTACAGCGCCGAAATTCAGGCCACGGCAAAACCGGAAGTTGCCGTTGTCCTGTAATGCCGAAGCCATGCTCACTCCTGGCAAGGCCGCCGCGAACGTCATTGTGTCCCCCGTTGTCACGTCCGCGGCGACAGTTAAGCCCCGTTCCTCCAGGCGGGGCTTTTCCGTTCGCAAAGCCGCGCACTCGAAAATATGCCCCGCGCCGACACGGACCAGCCGTAAAAATTCGTTTGGGGTACCGCATGCGCCTGCCGCGCCGTTAAAAAATATAATTCCAATTGTCTTGACAGGTTTTTCCGGGTCGCGTATTTCGGGGTCGTCCAAGCCGCGGACGCGGCGATCCCAAAAATTACTGATTCCGCGCGCTGCCGGACCCTTGCTGATTCCAAGCAAGGCCCCTGCGAACGCTCCAACGTCCCCCGGCGTTGCGTTCGCGATTCCCGTTAAGCCCCGCCCCCCCACGCGGGGCTTTTTCTCTTTCTTTACGCGCATGGCAGCCTCACCGTTCATGGGCCATCGGCGTGAGTGCCGAGCGTCCCGTGCTGCCGATGGTTCTGCCGGATCCCCCGCCCTGCCCCAAGGGCCCGAAACCCCACTGTCCTTCCTCCACCACAAACCAGTATTTACGGGACGAGGCCATCGCCCCGGTCTCCGTTTTGTAGGGGAGCAAGGTCAGTTCCATGTACCGATCTTCGGCGCGCACGGGCACTTCGCCCTCATTGGTCGAGGCAATCAGGGAAGCCATTTTCATGGTGTTTTCTTCCAGGTCTTCCTTGAACTGCCTGCGGGCCAGCGTCCGATCCTCCGTTTTGCGGTTGTACGCCTCTATCTCTCGCTCTCTGGACGCCACGCACTTCGTGTCGTTGTCTTTGGCGCACTTCTTGAGTTCCTCAATCAGAACTTCCAGAGGCTTCTGGCTGTTGTTCTCGTCGTCGCCCGCGGGGAACGCGCCGCTGTAATAGGATGCGTCGTACCGGTCCCCGCCGCCGCTTTTCCGCCCCCCGTAGGTGGCTTCCGCGGCATTGGCGTGAGCGTCTTCCACCGACATACACTGACCGAGTTCGGAACGAGGGCATTCGGTAAAATCGCTTTCATAGCCGCCGTTGAGCATTTTCGTGCATCCCGTGCCAAGGCAGAGGAACAGAGTGAGAAGGGAAAACCGAAAATATGCGCGCATTTTCATGGAAACTCCCTATATTTCAAAGTTTATCATCTTTGTTGCCGGATGTTTGGGCTTCATCAGGTTTGGAAACCACAGGCAGGAAAATTTTCTTGTCGGCCAAGAAGCGTTTACCTTTCGTCGTGATAAACGTCGCTTCCCGGTTGGCCGTTATTTCAATCACCGGGTACAGGTCTTCGGCCGCCTTCAGGTAGAACTCTGACAATTTTTGCGCCGCTGTGGACATGCCCGAGCCCATACCCGATTTGAAACCGTCGCTGAACGTGTCCATGTCGGAGGTTGTGGCCGTGCCGTAAGCGCCCACATACGTCGTCGAGCCGAAACCCTGAAACCCTTTGCCCAGGCCCTCGACAAACGCCGCCAGAAGCGCGTTTGCCAGAAAGCGACCCTGTTTGGAGACGACGCGCCCACGCAGGGACGCCTTGCCGTCCGAGTCGGCTACGAAACCCTCTATGCTCTCGTCGATGACGTGATTGTCACTGTCGTCCACACAGGCGAGATTGAGTCCGCGGATGCGGGCGCGCTCAGACGATAACTCTCCGATTGCCT
Organism: Desulfovibrio sp.; assembly: GCA_031281815.1. GTDB lineage: Bacteria > Desulfobacterota > Desulfovibrionia > Desulfovibrionales > Desulfovibrionaceae > Frigididesulfovibrio. The sequence continues at coordinate 2,578 of JAITEY010000271.1, forward strand.
CACCGAGCAAGTGACAGCCCGCTATGTCCTGGCGCACATTATTCGGTAAAAAACTCAGGTCCTGCACGCGCAGGACGACAGGGTGCGGTTGCCCGGACGCTTTCGGGCCTGTGGGCGCGTCAAGCCCTGTGATGAGCCTGACCTTGACGTGCGTGGAAGTGGGTATGAAAAAATTATAGTAGGGGGAACTGTCCGGTTTCCCGGTTCTGCCCTGCGCCGGCCCGGCGTCGGCGGCGCCCTCCCCCGCCCCGGCCTGACCCGAAACGGCGTATGCCGCGCCCGGCGCGCGCTGATCCTGTTTGGCTTGGTTGAAGCGTAACGCGCCCATGACACGGGGTTCGGCAACGGCCACCCTCGGCGGGGATTGCTGTGAAGGCGCAGGGATGACGGCGGTCTGGGCTTGGGGCGCAGGCGGAAGGACAACACTCTGCGTTCCGCCGCTTTGCGGCAACATGGGCGATGCCGCGCCCGGTATCTTGGGTTGCGCGGGTATGGGCGGATACAAGTCCCCGCCCTTCTCCACCGGCAAAGCCCCCATGCCCTGCAGTTGCCTGCGCAGACCCATCTCCCGCTCATGCGCCGTGGAGGTTCCGACACCCGGCGCGGATCCGTCGCCGCTTCCGCCCGCTATCGGCGTGTTGGCAAGCTCATCGCGCAGTTTACGGTTTTCCTCGTGCAGCGAACGCATCTCGCTCCGAAGATCGGCAATATCCCGAGTGAGTTTCTCAGCGAGTACTTCTTTGGCCATGTCCGGGTTGACGAGCTTGTACTTGTCGGCGGGGTTGACCTGCGTGATCGGCCCGCTGCTCCGGTTCTGTGATACGATGATGCAGCCGATCAAAAATACCGCGCCGCCGAGAGCCATCATGTACATGCGCTTTTTGCCGGAGGGCAGCGCCGCCCACCGCTGCGCAAGGGAAAGTTTGAAGTTCATTCTTTACCTCCTTTGCGGGCTATGACAGCGCCTTCGGAGGTATCCTGCGTGATGACGATGTACCGGGCCACTTCGTAGCCCGAAACCTTCCCTATGGCGACAGGCTTACCGCGCACCGCGCGTTGCAGTTCACGCCGCAACCCGTCTTCCGTGCCCTCCCGGTACCCCTTCACAAAAAAATCCCAGGCCACATAGCCGTTGATGTAGGTCTTGACCACGTTGTTGACGACTATGGTATAGGGCCGAACATACCACTTGTGCCGGGACACGGCCGAAGCGTCGGTCTCCCAATAGGACAGGTAATCTTCTTTGTAGACGCGACGCGCTATGCGGATAATCTGCTCTTCCTGCGGCAGCGCCTGCGCCTGTTCAATCATCGGTTTGGCCCGCGTCAAATCGGCCTGTTCTTTGACCTTTTTCGGCAACTTCAGACGGATCTGCTGCGACGGGACGCCCGTATGCACAACGGCGTTGAGCATATAGGTCTGGTCTTCACAAATCAGGACGAGATCGAGCGGAAACTGTTTGTCCGGGTTGTTGCCGACACGCAGAAAAAAATCGCTCCCGTTCTCGGAAAGCTCCGTTTCCACAAACTTGTCCTGCGGCATGAGCGCCTGCACGAACTTCCCTCCGGGGCAGGAAATCTGGTTGACGAAATAACGCGACAACTGCACAAAAGAGCGTTTGTTCGGGATAACCTCCTGCCAGGACGAGTCCTCCACGATTTCCTTGAATTTCACGATGTT
>JAITEY010000010.1 GCA_031281815.1 Desulfovibrio sp.
GTGATGGTGCCTTCCGATTCGTTCTTGCGGGCAACGTAGACATCCACCTTATCGCCTGTTTTCACACAGATTTTTCCCGACGCATCGCGGAATTCGGCAGTCGGAATCTGTCCTTCCGACTTGAAATTCACGTCGACCAGCACATGCTCGTCGCCGATGCGCACCACTTCGCCCTTGACGATTGAGCCTTCCTCCAAATCGCCGAAATCAGGGTTGAGGTAGCTTTCCAGAGCCGTCTCGAAATTCATTTCGGCATCAAGGCCTGTTTCCAGTTCTGAACTTGTCGACATACGTGTCCTCCAAACCGACAAAAATTCCTGAAGCAGTTCAGGTCGGGGTTCTTTAGCAGAGAGCGGAAGCATTGACAAGAAAGATTCCGAAAACCCTTGACCGACGCGGAGCCTCCGCTGTATAAAAAAGATAAGGGGAATCGCCGGTTTTGCCGGCACCGCAAAAAAGCCTGCCGCGGAACGCGGCCCGGCTCCGCTCCAAGAAAAATACTCACATGTTCCCCTATGGAGTTGTTCATTGATTATCTTAACATTTATGCGATAGGATCCCGATAATTCCACTGTGGTTAGGGAGTAATCTGTAAATGTTATTTATGAACAATTCCTATGACAATACAATGACTGCCGAGGAGAAGTTATGCAACATACAATTACCGTTGTCGGCGCCGGAAACGTCGGCGGAAGCGCGGCTCACGCCTGCCTGACGCGCAGGCTGGGCGACGTGGTGCTGCTGGACATAAACGAAAAAATCCCGCGGGGCAAAGCCCTTGACCTCAGCCAGGCGGCCGTGCTGGAAGGACACGGCTGCAACATCACAGGAAGCGCGGATTACGCCGACTCGGCCCTGTCCGACGTCGTCGTCGTCACGGCCGGAGTACCCCGCAAACCCGGAATGAGCCGCGACGACCTGCTCAGGGTCAACGCGGATATTGTCGGGCAGATAACAAAAAACGCCCTCAAATATTCGCCGGACGCGGTTTTCATCATTGCGGCCAACCCCGTGGACGTCATGTGCATGGTCGCGCATCAGGCGGGTATTGCCGACGCCCGGCGGATTATCGGCCTGTCCGGCGTGCTCGACACGGCGCGCCTGCGCGCGGAAACGGCTCAGGCGGCCGAAGTGCCCGGCCACGCCGTCCAGGGACTGGTCATCGGCGAACACGGCGACAGCATGGTGCCCTTGCCGCGTTTTACCTCGGTCGGCGGGCTGCCCGCAGCCTTGCTGCTGACTCAGGAACAAACCGAACAGGCCCGCAGGAATACCGTTTCCGGCGGCTCAAGGATCATGGAATATATGGGCTCGTCGGCCTACTACGCGCCCGGGGCGGCGCTTGCGGTCATGGTCGAAGCGGTTCTCCGCGACAAAGGGGACATCCTCCCCTGCTCGGCGTACCTGAAAGGCGAGTACGGCATCGAAGGCATCTTCATGTGCATGCCCGTACGCTTGGGCGCGCACGGCGTCGAAAACATCATCATACTCGACCTCACCGACGAAGAAAAAGACGCCGTGGCCCGCTCGGCCGCCGGCATCCTCGCAAAGACGGCTGCCGCAACCGCGGCGCAGTGAACGTGAAGGGAGAGGAAATACCGGGACGCTGTCCCGGACTCTGCCGGGGGGAATCTTTCCCCCCGGCTCCTCCAAAGGATATTGTATGCAAGAGCGCATGCGGCAACACCTCTCAATGTTTTGGGACGGCAATGTTGCATTTACCCTGCCCTCAGCCGGTTCGCCTGCCGATGCCGTTAAAATTTTCAAAAAGAATCTTGCCGACATAACATGGAATTGCCTGTCTTCATTTGAAAGCAATCCGGCAAGCCTGCCTCAGACAGAAACGATTCTGAAAGGACAATCAGTCTCCGGCATCAGTATTGATGATTTAATGCAGGTTAAAAATTATGGTGACGGCGGGAAAAAGTTATGCGAATTGGTATCTGACGGCACATTCAGGCTTGATAAAAATACAGCATGCCTCTTGCATAATTATGTTGGAAAAGAAGAGTCTTTAACCTGGGGAAAATTCCGCGACCGACTTGTTCATTTACATAGTATCGATATATATACACCACCGGAAAGTAAATATTTACATGAAATTGCATCTCGCGGTTTTGCATTTCTCGATAAAGAAATTATACAGCCTATTGAACGTGCTGTTGCTGTTTTTCTCTTTATGTCAAGAACTCAATTTTTCTTTGATGCCAATAAAAGGACAGCCTCATTGATGATGAACGGCGTGCTGTTGCAGAATGCTTTTTTCCCGGTTGCAGTTATGCACCATGACTCTGAAAAATTTCATACGACTTTGCGTGACTTTTACAATTCAGGCGATGCCGGAGACATGATGCGCTTCTTTCAAAAGTCCCTACTGGCAATGTACCGCTCGGAATGAGGCGCGACCGACGCATTGTACTATTGATTTTATACGCCTCCGGTGTCGGCCTGTGCAGGCGCAAGGCCGAACATCGGAGCCCTGCAATGTTGATTTATAGGCTTCCGGCCGCGGGTGGAATAATTCCCCCTGCGGTTCTCGACGTTCAAATGCGGCGCAATTCCGCGCGTACCGCCGCCCCGTCCGGTCCCGCGCCGTGCAGCAGCAATGCGTATGACCCGGAAGACAAGGGGCCGGGGTTCACTATCTGCGTGGAGCCCAGGCGGTCTTCACCCCTGGCTTCGTGGATATGCCCGCACAGGCAGACATCCGGGCGGTACTTTTCGATAAAGTCGCGCACGGCGCGGCTGCCCGCATGCCCGCCGGTCTTCAGGCGGTCGCAGGCCGTGCCGTAAGGGGGAGTATGCGAAACAAGCACCCAGGCCGGACGCTCCGGCAACGCCGCATCCTCCGGGCCGGACGCGCGCTCGGCGGCAAAGGCGGCTTCAGCGGCGGCCGCCGCCTCTTCAAGCCACCCGGCCAGTCGTTCTTCGGGATACTCGCTCGGCGTATGAAACGGCGTAAGAGGACAGGCCCCCAACCCCAGCGCGTGAACACCCGAAAAAATCCGCACGGCTTCGGCGTGCAGATTCCATCCTCTGTCCTTGAGCGTTTCCGTGATTTCCGCCTTGTCCATATTGCCGATCTGGGCGAAGAGCCTCGCGGCGCTGCGCGCAGCCGGTTCAAGGACGCGCAAGGCTTCCGGTACGCCGCCCGCCGGCGTGATGTCTCCGCTGATGATGATGCCCTCGGCCCGGTCCAGGTCCGGGATACGCGGGAGCAGGGAAATGTCGCCGTGAACGTCCCCGAAAACCACATAAAAGGGCGTTGCCGCCATATCGGACTCCTTCTCGTAGTGCAACCGCAGCCGGTACAGGTGCGCCGCGGCCGGTGCAAGCCCGGCACTCCGGACCCGGCGGGAGGAAATGTTCGTCCTTGCGCCGGCTCAGGCCGAGAGTTCGGGGCAGCGCCCGACGGCATCGCTATTCCGACATACCGCATTGGCGGGAGGCTTCTTTCACCGCCGCCAGAACTTTTTCCACGGTAAAGCCGAAGTAGTCGTACACGGCCGGCCCCGGCGCGGATTCGCCGAAGCTCACCATGCCCACGACGCTCCCGTCCAGCCCCACGAAGCGGCGCCAGAAATCCGCCGAAGCCGCTTCCAGGGCAACGCGGCAGCGCACCCCGTGCGGCAGCACTTTTTCCCGGTACTCCCTGTCCTGCCTGTCGAACACTTCAACGGACGGCATGGAAACGACGCGCACGCGCCGGTCCTTTTTTTCCAGGGCTTCGGCCGCGGCAAGGGCCAGAACAATTTCCGAGCCCGTGGCGATAAGGATGATTTCGGCGGCTCCGCCCTTGCTCTCTTTGAGTATGTATGCCCCGCGCGCGATGTCGTCCGTGCGGCCGCGGGGCGCGACGGGCAGGTTCTGCCGGGAAAAAACAAGGCAGGAGGGGCCGTCGACACGCTTCAGCGCCGCTTTCCAGGCAACGGCGCACTCCACGGAATCGCAGGGGCGCCAGACATCCATGCCGGGTACGGCACGCAGCATGGCGAGTTGTTCGACAGGCTGATGGCTGGGTCCGTCTTCGCCGACCATGACGGAATCGTGGGAAAGCGCCCAGACCAGGCGCAGTTTCATCTGCGCAGCAAGGCGCAGAGCGCTTTTGGCGTAATCCGCGAAAACCAGGAAGGTCCCGGCGTAGGGAATGAAGCCCCCGTGCAGGGCCAGACCGTTCATGATGCAGCCCATGCCGAATTCGCGCACGCCGTAGAATATATAGCGGCCTTTGCCGTCCGCGCCGGTAACGGCTTCGGCTCCTTTCCAGCGCGTGCCTACCGATGCGCTCAGGTCGGCCGCGCCGCCGAGCAGTTCCGGCAAGAGGGGCGCGATGCGGTCCAGCACTTCGTTGGACGCGACGCGCGTGGCCTTGGATGCGCCTTTTTCCTGTTCGTCACGCGCATAGTCGTCCAAGACGCCTGCCCAGCCGTCCGGCAGCCTGCGGTCGATGCGCCGATTGAATTCCTTCGCTTCTTCGGGGTAGGCTTGCGCATAGCCTGCAAAAAGCGTTTCCCAACGTTTTTCCGCGGCCTTGCCGCGCTTGCGGGCGTCCCATCCGTTGCGGATTGCGGCGGGGATTTCAAAGGGCGGGAAGCTCCAGCCCAGGAGTTTTCTGGCGGCGCCCGACGCTTCTTCGCCCAGAGGAGCGCCGTGGCTTTGGGCCGAGCCTTCCTTGCCCGGCACACCGAAGGCGATTCTGGTGCGGCAGCAGACGAGGGAAGGCTTGTTTTTTTCGCGTTTGCCCTTGCCGACGGCCCGTTTGACGGCTTCCCCGTCGTGTCCGTCGACGCCTTCAATCACCTGCCAGCCGTAGGCCCGAAAGCGCTCCGCGGTATCGTCGGCCCACCAGTTTTTGACTTCGCCGTCGATGGAAACCCCGTTGTCGTCCCACAGGGCGATGAGTTTGCCGAGGCCGAGGGTTCCGGCCAGGGAGGCGGCCTCATGGGACAGGCCTTCCATCATGCAGCCGTCGCCCAAAAAAACGTAGGTGTAATGGTTCACGATTTCCATATCCGGACGGTTGAATTCCCCCGCCAGGAGGCGTTCGGCCAGCGCCATGCCCACTGCCGAGGCAAAGCCCTGCCCCAGCGGCCCGGTGCTCATTTCCACGCCGGGGGTCAGGCCGTATTCGGGATGCCCCGGCGTTTTGGAGTGCAGTCGGCGAAAATTCTTGATGTCGCCGATGCTCAGGTCGTAGCCGGAAAGATGGAGCACGGCGTACAGAAGCATGGATGCATGGCCGTTGGACAGCACAACGCGGTCTCTGTCGGGCCAGGACGGGTTCGCCGGATTATGCTTGAGATGGTCGTTCCACAGGGCTTCGGCCATGTCGGCCATGCCCATGGGCGCTCCCGGATGCCCGGAACGCGCTTTCTCGACCGCATCCATGGCCAGGACGCGGACGGCGTCGGCCAGCTCTTTACGTGAAGGCATGCAAACTCCTTGGGTTGGTGTTGCGCGTCCGGGCGCGCGGCAGAGGCATACCGCCGTCAGTAATCCCGATCGGTGCCGCAGCGTCGGTGTTGCGGGTCCGGGCGCGCGGTTGCGGCGGCCCGCAGGAAATCCTGCAACCGCGCGGCATAGGGCGGCCGGCTGAAAAAGGCCGACCCGGACACCAACACCTCGGCGCCCGCCGCGACCAGATCCGGCGTGTTGTCCGGGTCCACTCCGCCGTCGACGGCTGTCACGGCCTGCCCGCCCCGCTCCCGCAGCATGGCGCGCAGCGCCCGTACTTTGCCGAGGCTTTCGGGTATAAATGCCTGCCCGCCGAATCCGGGGTGTACACTCATTACCAACGCCGAATCAAGCAGCGGGACGACCGATTCCAGAGCCCGCACCGGCGTGTCCGGGCTCACGGCCGCGCCGGCTTTTATGCCCAAACGCCGGATTTCCCGCAACGTGTCGTCGAGGTGCGTGCATGCCTCCGCATGGACAACCAACATGTCCGCGCCCGCATCGGCAAACGCCGCAAGCAGGCGCTCCGGCGCGACAATCATCAGATGCACGTCGAAAAAAAGCCGGCTGCATTTGCGCAGGCGTTTGATAACGGGAGGACCCAGGGTTATGTTGGGGACAAAAGAGCCGTCCATGACGTCGATGTGCATCCATGTCAGCCCCGCGTCTTCAAGGGCGCGCAGCTCGCGTTCAAGGTTGCCGAAATCCGCGGACAGCAAAGATGGAGCGAGTATCATGACGGGCGTCCTTATGAGCGACTGCCGGCGCGCAACGCCGAGGCGAGTGTTTCCAACTCCGCGGCGACGCTTTGCAAAAACGCTGCCGCGTCGGTCGGCGCGTTGTCTGCGGCGGCGGCCCGCTGCGCGCCGGGGGGCGCGTACCCGCCGCCGGCGGGGAGCCGGCCGGCCGCCGGGGCCGGGATTTCCTCTTCAACCGCAAGTGAACAGGTATCGGGAAGCTCAGCCGCGGAGCGTCCGTCCCGCATCGCCTCGTTTCGGTCTCGAAGCGCGGCGTCGAGCAGTGCGCCTTTGCCGAAAAAAGCGCCCGCGCCGGTATCCCGATCCCCTCTGCGCACGGCGGTGAAGAGCGGCAGCATGCGCCCGGTGTCCCGCGCCGGGTCCGGCAACCCGCGATCGGGTCGGGCCGCCGCGCCTGCGTTGCCCGCGATGCCGGCCAGCAGGGGGAGGAGTTGTTCCAGACCGGGCAGCTTGAGTTGCCCCGAGCGTCTGCCCTCCGGCCGGAGAGGCGGAGGCGGGAAGGGAAAACGCAACGCGTCGTCATCAGCCTCATCCGGGTCAATGTCGTTGTCGTCGTCGTTTTCCCGGTCGGGACCGTCGCCGGAAGAGGCGGCGGTATGCGCGCCGGCAAGTCCGCCGTCCGGGTCGCCGTCGACGAGGGCGCCCGGCACGCCCGCGACATAGCGCACGCCGCGCGCTTGCTCCTCATCCAGTATTTTCCGCGCGCCGCCTATAGTCAAGCCGACTTCGTGCAACAGGTAACGAATGCGTTCCAGCAGGGCGAGGTCTTCCCCGGTATACAGCCGCCTGCCGCTCTCCGTGCGCAGGGGCGCGATGAGCGGGAACTCCGACTCCCAAAAGCGCAGCACATAGGCTTTGAGGTTCAGCAGCGCGGCCGCCTCGCCGATTTTGTAGGTCCTCGCCATGCGTGTTCCTTCGCAACTCTTGTAGCACAGAGGACGCACAAACAAAAGGGCAGTCTGCGGAAGCGCGTCACGGGAGAATGCGCAGGCGTAACTCTATTTTTTGGCTTCCAGGTCGTTAAGGGCGCTTTTGGCTTCCTGAATGCCCTGATCCGCGGCTTTTTTAAAGTATTCCCGCGCTTTTTTCCGGTCTTTTTTGACGCCCACGCCTTCAAGGTAGGCTTGCCCGAGTTCGTATTCGGCCAGCGGGTGCCCGAAGGCCGCGGCCTGTTCGAAATTCCTGACCCCCGCCCTGGCGTCTTTGGGGCCGCCTGCGCCGTTGAGTTGCAGGATACCCAGGCCGTACAGGGCATCGGGATGCTTCAGGACGGCTGCTTTGGACCACTGTTCCCTGGCTTTGACGAAATCCTGCGTCCCGAGCGCGCCCCGGAAATACAGGTAGCCGAGGTTGTACTGGGCCTGCGGATTGCCGGCGGAGGAGGATTTTTTCCACCACCGTTCGGCTTCCCTGAGGTCCTGTTTGCCGCCTTCGCCGCGAGCGGCCATGAGTCCCATGCCGAAGGCGGCGTTGTCGTCGCCTTTGTCCGCCAGGGGTTTAAGGATTTGTTTGGCCTTGGCGAAATCTTTGGCGTCGTAGGCGGCGGCCGCCTCCTGCAGCGGAGCGGAGACAGGGGGGGCGTCGCCGGCATTGCGCGTATCGCCGCTGCTGTGACGGCTTTGCGCCGCGCCGGGGGCGGCTTGGGAACGGGTGGACCGGGCCGCGTCGACGGACGGGGGCCATGCTGCGTCCAGAGCGGCCATGCTGAGAAGGATAAGAAATATTTTCCGTGCGGTGCGCATGCTTGTCTCCATTGAGGCCGGCGCGTTCCGCCGGGCGGGGAAAAGTTCTTGACTCCCGAAACGGGCGCCTGTATACAACCTCTCACCGACAAGCGCCAGTAGCTCAGCTGGATAGAGCACCAGGCTACGAACCTGTAGGTCGGAGGTTCGAATCCTTCCTGGCGCGCCAACAATATATCCGCAAAAGTCCGCATAAGCACGTAACAGCTTGTGCGGACTTGCTTTTTAGCTTGCCGGCATTCCGCCGGAGTTCGCAAAAAATCGCTTGCATCCGAGCTTTTCGTGAGTAAGATAAACGTAACTTTTGAACCATATTCTGGCGGTTTCGTTTTGATTGGTTGGAACACGCGCCGAAAAAATATGGAATCTCAATACTGTCCGGCTACGCTATAATCCTTAACAGGCTAAGATTCTATGGATCTTCCTGTTTTTGTTGTTTGCGAAAGGTTTTCCAGCGGCGTTACTGTGTATCATTAATTTAAACACTGAGCAAGTAAGCTTTTGCATAATTTTACCCGGCCGAGATGCACTGAAACGCGACTAATTGAGCGAAAATATCTTGACAGCATATTTTCTTAGTGATAACAATAACTAATAGTTTTTGAGGTCTGCCTAATTTAGGGACAACCCGCATCTTGAAGGGGAGAGTACCATGACCACGAAGTTCAAAATTATCAGTGGGTTCGGTTTAATGATTATTCTGTTGGCCTCAATGTCCGCGTTCGGGATTGTACAACTGAAGAATTCGGAAGCCGGCTTTATGTTGTATACCCGCTATGCGCGTGTCAATGTAATGAGCAGCGACTTGTCAACGAGGGCAACGGAAGTCCTTCGGCATCTCAACAATTTTCTGATCGGCTTTGAGCCGAAACTTATTGATGATGCTATAAGCAGTCTCGACAGCTTTTCGAAACTTATTCAGGCATCTCGCGCCTTATCACGCATTGAAGAACGACTAAAGGCGCTTGACGCTATGGGACAACGCGGCGATATGATCAAACCTCAACTCATCGAAATGCGCGACTATGTCATGGAGGTACAAACAGTATACAACAATCAGGTGCGACAAGCCTTCGATACTATGTACAAAGCACTTAACGAACTGGCCGATGCTGCTCGTGAAGTCGCTAATACCGAACTGCTCTACCAGTTTAATAACATTTGGGAAAACTTGTTGCATGCGAGATCTTCAATAACACGCTTTGCTCAAAACCTTAGTCCATCATCCGCTGACGAAGGTCTGGAACGTCTCGCCGCGCTTCGACAAAAACTTGAACCGTTGCAGACCCTTATTATTCAAGAAAAAAACAAGGCGAAAGTTCGGGTAATTCTTGATTCTTATGAACGTGTGACCAAATCCGTGCAGGTCATGCGGGCGAGCGCGGCAAAAAAGGACGAGGTATTGGGGAAAGTACGCAGAGACACGCTTGCTCTGCATTCCGCCATCCACGAGTTCAGCGAAAAACTCGACACTGAATCCCAGGCGACGGCGGAGAACACCGTCAAGACGCTCTCGAACGCCGAAACTGTGCTGTTTGTTGCCAGCGCCGCAGGCTTGGCGGTAGGTCTGCTGGCTGCCCTGGTCATCATCATCGGACTGACTCGAGTCCTCAACAAAGTTTCTGAATTCGCAAATGCCGTAGCGGACGGCAATTTCGAATACCATGCCGAGATCAGGGAAAAGGGCGAAATCGGCAACATGGTAGTGGCACTGCGCACCATCCCCGCTGTTCTGAATGATATTTTGGAAACATACAAAAAGTTGGCCCATGACATCCAATACGGAAAACTCAAGTGTCAAGCGGATACCTCCCGCTTTCACGGAAGTTTTGCTACCCTTATCGCCGGGACCAACAATATTGTGGGCGTGTTGCGTGGAATTCTCGACAATATACCGACCCCTGTGGTTATTATGAGCAAGGAAACCAAAGCTGAATACCTGAACCTTCAGGTACTGGAAGTCGCCGGTTCCGACGGCGTCGGCAAAACTTGCAGGCAGCTTTTCAACCGCGATGATGCCGATACCCCAAACGATGCACTGAGAAAAGCCCTGGAGAGGAAAAGTACGGCCTCGGCGGAAACCCGCTGCAGGCCGCGCGGCAAGGAAATGGACATCGCCTATACCGCCATGCCGATACTGGATAAAGACGGCAACATAACCGCTGCTCTGCAACTAATCACCGATCTGACGGCGCTCAAAGAAACAGAACGCACCATTCAAAAAGCCGCTTCAGAGGCAACCGGCATTTCAGGCCGCGTAGCCGCGGCTGCGAAAGAGCTTTCGGCCCAAATCGAGCAAGTGTCGAGGGGCGCTGAAACACAACGTACCCGTGTCGAATCCACGGCAAGCGCGATGAATGAAATGAACTCCACCGTTTTGGAGGTGGCGCGCAACGCCGGGCAGGCTTCGGAGCAGAGCAACATGACTCGCGACAAGGCTCAAAACGGAGCCGATCTCGTCAATAAGGTGGTTGGTTCCATCAACCATGTGAACAGCGTGGCCTCAACCCTTCAAAACAATATGAAAGAACTCGGCTCTCAAGCTGAAAGCATCGGCAGCGTGATGAACGTAATCTCCGACATTGCCGACCAGACCAACCTGTTGGCTCTGAATGCGGCCATTGAAGCGGCCAGGGCGGGTGAGGCCGGGCGCGGCTTCGCGGTCGTGGCTGATGAAGTGCGTAAGCTCGCGGAAAAACCATGTCCGCGACTCTGGAAGTGGGCAGCAGCATCAACGCCATCCAAAATTCGGCAAAGACGAACATCCATGAAGTCGGAACAGCCGTGACCAGCATAGGTGAAGCTACGAATCTGGCCAATTCCTCCGGCGAGGCCCTCAAGGAAATCGTCGAACTGGCCGCTGCCAACTCGTCAGTGGTGACATCCATAGCAACGGCTGCGGAAGAGCAAAGCGCCACTTCGGAAGAAATCAACGGTTCGATTGAAGCAATAAACCGTATCGTCAACGAAACCTCTGACGGCATGGTTCAGTCCTCGGCCGCGGTGCAGGAACTTTCGCGCATGGCACAGGAACTGAGCCGGGTCATGGAGCAGTTGACCAAACACTGATAGAGTTGCGCGACTCCCGGAGTCGAAGCAATCTTGCCGGCGTAAGGTTGATGCCTTCAATCGTCCTTGCGCCGGCTCAGTCCGCCCTACCTCATTGGGGCCGGTATTTTCAAAGACGGCAGACGGGCGTACCACTGCTGTATACGCAGGCGGTAAACTTTGTCGGCCGAAACCGGAGACAGGCGATTGCAACCTTGCCGGCGACCGCATCTCCGCGCAACAAACGCATGCCGGCGGAGAGCCGGCCGGCAAATCCGCTGTC
>JAITEY010000017.1 GCA_031281815.1 Desulfovibrio sp.
GTGGACGACCTGCCCAGAGAAATCGAAGAAGCCGCGATGCTTGACGGCATGTCGCGCCTGAAAGCCCATCTTACCGTGACCATCCCCCTGATCAGGGGCGGACTTTTCGCCACCACCATGCTGGTCTTTATCCTCAACTGGTCCGAGTTCATGTTCGCGCTGGTGCTCTCATACAGCAACATCAATACCATCCCGGTGCAGCTCGCGAAGTACGTCACGGCCACGGCCGGCACACTGTACGGGGTACAGGCCGCCCTGGCCGTGCTGGCCATGCTTCCCCTGGTGTCGGGCGGCTTTTTTATTCAGCGGCATCTGGCCCGCGGCATGACGTTCGGAGCCGTCAAACAATGAGTATCCCGAAGCTGGAAGTGGCCGGCCTGACGAAGGAATACCGGGACGGGGCCGTTATCGCCGTGGACAATATCAGTTTTACGGTGGAAAGCGGTGAAACGCTGGCGCTGCTCGGACCTTCCGGCTGCGGCAAATCCACGACACTGAACATGATTGTCGGCCTGGAGCAGCCGAGTTCCGGGGACATCCGCATAGACGGCAGGTCCGTGGTCGCCGTGCCTGCGGGCAGACGCGATGTCGGCCTGGTTTTTCAGGATTACGCCGTGTTCACCACCATGAGCGTGCGCGACAACCTGGCTTTCGGACTGAAAGTCCGCAAGACGGACAAGGCCGTCATCAGGCGGGAAGTGTACAAGACCGCGGAATTTCTGGGCCTGACGGACTGCCTGGACGTGAGGGCCGGACGACTGAGCGGTTCCGAACAGCAGAGAGTGGCCATAGGACGCACCCTGGTGACCAAACCCGCCCTGCTCCTGCTGGACGAACCCCTTTCCAACCTGGAAGCCTCCGCCCGCCCGGTTGTGCGCCGGGAACTCAGGCGTCTGCAACAGGAACTGCGCCTGAGCATCATTTATGTGACGCACGACCAGACGGAAGCCCTGTCGTTGGCCGACCGCATTGCGATTATGCACCACGGCAAAATCATTCAGGCGGAAGAAACCCTCCGGATCATGCAGTATCCCGGCCATGTGCAGGTGGCGCGGTTTCTGGGTTCCCCGCCCATGAACATCCTGCGCGGCAGACTCGCCGATGCTGAAGGCGGCGTGCAGTTTACCCATGCCGCCTTTTCGGTGCTGTTCCCGGCCTGCGCCCTGCCCGGCGGAGTGCGGGAACGCGGCCCGGACAAACAGTATGCTCTGGGTTTCAGGGCGGAGGATATCATCCTCGTTCCCCCGGAACAGGGGTTGTGGAAAGGCGAAATTCTCAGCGTAGAAATCCGGGGAAGCGATGCCGTGGTCAACCTGAATTCGCACGGCAGCCTTTTGCAGTGCGTTGTCGAACACAAGCGCAAGGCCGCGCCTTCCGCCGGGCTCCCGGCAACGCGCAACGCCGGCGCTCCGGACATCCGTCCCGAGCCGGAGAAAGAGGGGCTCCCCGCAACGGCCCTGCGGGCGGCCGGTGCAAACCCGCCGGCATCCGACGTTTTTTCGTTGCGCACGAGCACTCTTGTCGGTCTGGCCCTTGCCCCGGAGAATATCGTTCTCTTCGACGGCGACAGCAACCTGCGTCTGGAAAGCGCCTTTGTTCCCAAGCAGTTGTGAGCATGGCGACCACCGGGAAGGAGGAAGAAACATGCAGTGTCACGGGACGGACGTATGACGGCGACGGCGGCGGACGCCGCGCCCGGCGCTCCCGTGCTTGAGGCGCGGGAACTGAGCAAACAGTACGGCCGGAAGACGGCCCTGGACAGGGTATCCTTCAGCGTTCCCCCGGAGTCTTTTGTCGTGATTCTCGGGCCCGCCGGCGCGGGCAAGACCACCACCCTGCGCCTGCTTGCCGGCCTTGAGCGGGAAAGCGGCGGCGACATCCTCATGGACGGCAGGTCCGTCGCCGGACTGGAGCCGAAAGACCGCGATATTGCGATGATTTTCGACAATCTGGCCTTGTATCCGCATAAAACCGGCTTTCAGAACATGGCCGGCCCCCTGCTGGAACGCAAACTGCCCCGCGAGGACATCAGGCGTCGCGTCGACGCCGTTGCCGCGAAACTGCGCGTCGAACATATCCTGGAACGGCTCCCCAAAACCATGAGCGGCGGGGAACGACAGAGAATAGCTTTGGGGCGGGCCCTTGTCCGTTCTCCCCGCGCCTTCCTTCTGGATGAACCTCTGTCCAGCCTCGACGCCCCCCTGCGTTTTGAACTGCGCTCGGAATTAAAACGTCTGCAACGCGAGGAAGGGCATACCTTTCTCATGGCCACGCCCGATTTCACCGAGGCATTGGCCGTTGCCGACACGGTGCTGTTGCTGCGGGCAGGAAAAATCGTGCAGGCTTCCCCGCCGGAAGATTTGTACGATTATCCGGCGGACTGCGAGGCGGCTCTTTTTGTGGGATCACCGCAAATCGCCGTTCTGCAAGCGGAGTTTCGCGAGGGCCTCGTGCATTGCGCCGGACTGGCCTTTCCTCTGCCGGCGGCGTTGGAAGACGCGGCCGGACACATGCGCCGGGCCGGGCCGGACGGTTTTCTCCTGGGCATACGGCCTGAAAACGTCCGCGTCCTGCTTCACTCCTCTTCCGAGTCCGGGACGGACGGCCGGACCGGCGGCATACCCGGCGCGCGCGACTGTTCCGTCGGGCAGGTGACGGATATCGAGTCGTTGGGGCTGCAATCCGTCATCACCGTGTGTTGCGGCCGGGAGCACCTCCGCATGCTGTGCTCCGTCGCGCAACGGGCGCGGATCCGCATCGGGCAGGATCTGACCTTTACCCTGGCGGACAGGGAACGCCTCACGGCCTTCGACCGGGTTACCCGCAGGAATATCATACGCCGGGCAGACGGCGGACGGGTGTTCGAACTGTGAATCTTTTTGTCGGTTATGCCTGCAACCTGCGTTGCCCTTACTGCTTTGCCCGTGCGCTGCATTCTCTGTATCCGCGGTGGATTGACAGGGACACTTTTGAAAAATTTCTCGCCTGGTGCATCCGGGTCAAGCTTTACCGGCTGGCGTTTATCGGAGGCGAACCCACGCTGCACCCGCGCCTGGCGGAAATGGTCGAGCGGACGGCGCTGGCGGGCGTGGCCGTGAGCATCTTTACCAACGGCCTGGGATCGCCGGCGTTGATGGAGCGACTGAGCGGGAGCGCGACAAATTTCATCGTCAACTGCAATCCGCCCGAACTGCTTTCTTCCGGCCGGCAACGGCGTCTGCACGACAACCTGACGCTGTTGCGCGCCTCGGGCGCCCGCGTGACCTTCTCCAAAAATTTTTCTCCCCGCCACGTCGATTACGCGTACTTGCTGGAGAGCATCGTCAGGTATGACATCCCCTTCGTGCGCTGCGACATTTCCCGGCCGGACGCGTTCGGGAGCAACGATTATACGCCGCCGGGGGCGACAGCACGGCTTCTCGCCGCCGTTGCGGCCTTTGCCGAACAATGCGCGCGTCTCGGCGTGGGTACGGGTATGGATTGTTGTCTGCGCATGTGCGAGGCGGAACCGGAACAGCGGTTTTTTCTGGAGCGGGTTTTCACCAAATTTACCGGGATTTGTCACCCGTCCCTGGATATCCATCCGGATTTGTCCGTGTCCTATTGTCTGCCGCTCCACGATCTGCGGGTGCCGGACGTCACCGTCTTTTCCGGCGAAGAGGCTCTGCGCCTGCACTTTGCCGAAGCCGCGCGCCTGTTCAGAGGGCGGGACGCCGCTGAGGAATGCCGCACGTGCAGAGAGTTCATGCGCCGCTGCCAGGGCGGCTGCATGGCGCAGCTTCGGGAGCGCGGAGCCCCCGCAAAAAAATACAGCGGCGCTTCCCGGAATCATACTCTGCTGCGGGAGGATTGCCGTGTCTGCTGAAAAAACCGTGTATACCACCTGTACGCGCAACTGTCCCAATACCTGCGGACTGCGCGCCGTGGTGCAGCGTTCACCTGAAGGTGAACGCCTGATCAAACTCACGGGAGCGCCGGAACACCCGTATACGCGGGGACACGCCTGCATGAAAACCGCGCGGTATGTCCGGCGCGTCTATGATCCGGAGCGGGTGCTCCATCCGCTTGTCCGCAAGGACGGTCTCCTGCGCCGAGCCTCCTGGGAGGAGGTTCTGGACCGCATTGCCCTCCGGATGCGGCAAATCATCGCCGAGGACGGGCCGGAGGCGATATTCTATTACCAGGGGTTCGGCGAACGCACCGCCCTCAAGCTGTTGAACCGCCTTTTTTTCAATCACCTGGGCGGGGTGACCTTTCTGCGCGGCACGGTGTGCGGCGGCACCGGGCAGGCCTCGCAGAACTTGGATGTGGGGGAACGCGTTTCGCATGACCCCCTGGACCACTACAACAGCAACTCCATGATACTCTGGGGAAGAAATCCCGTTTCCACGAACATCAGCCTGTGCGCGGTCACGGCCGATATCCGCAAACGGGGGGGCAAGATCGTCCTGGTCGATCCCGTGCGCACCCGCACTGCCGCGCAGACCGACCGGCATATCGCGCCGCGCCCTGCCTCCGACGCCTTTCTAGCCTTGGATGTGGCCGGACGCATCCTGCGGTCCGGCAAGGCCGATCTGGATTTCATGCGCGCCCGTACGGAAGGCTGTGAAGAATACCTCGCCCTTGTCGGACGTTTTACCCCGGAGGCATTGGAGCATTACCACGATGTGCCGCGTGCGGACGTGGAATTTCTGACGGATTTGCTGCTGCAATACAAACCGACGTCCATTTTGCTGGGCTGGGGCCTGCACCGCCATGCATACGCGCACTATGCCGTCCGGGCCGTTGACGCCCTCGGCGCCCTTGCGGGCATCCTCGGCGTCCCCGGCGGCGGGGTGAGCCAGGGTTTTGAGGAATACGGCCCCTATGACCCGCAATACTGGGGCGACCACCTCAATCCGCCCCGGCGTACCATCCTCATGCCGGCCGTGGGCAGGGAACTCCTCGCCGCCCGGAATCCGCCCGTGCGGATGATCGTTGTAAGCGCTTCCAATCCCGTCTGCATGGCGCCCGATTCCGCAAGCGTGGCCGAAGCCTTACGCCGGGCCGAGATGGTGGTGTATATCGGACATTTTCTTGACGACACCGCGGACTGCGCCTCGATTTTTCTGCCGGCGACCACCTTTCTTGAAGAGGACGACGTGGCGGCCGGTTACGGGCACAATTATGTCGGCGGCGTCAACAAGGCCGTCGAGCCGTTGGGCGAATGCCGTTCGGAGTTCGACATTTTTCAGGACCTGGCCCTGCGCTTCCCCTTTGCCGCCGAATATTGCCGCCCCCTTGAGGAGCGGCTGCACGACATATGCGCGCCTTTGCGGGCGCAGGGCTGCCGGCTCGAAGACCTGAAACGCGGTCCCTTCCGCCTGAACGCTCCCATGGTGCCGTACAGCGGCGGCATTTTTCCCACGCCTTCCGGAAAATTCCGCTGTCTGACCGAGCTGGACCCGTCGTTCATGGATATGCCGCAGGAGGTTGCCGTGCCGTGCCCGGAGGAACGGCCGAGCCGCAGGATTGACCGAAGCGCCGATACGCCCGGGACGGCCGGGCCTTGCCCGGAGGAACGGCCCGGCGGGAGCGCTCTCCGTACCGGGAGTGAGGCGGATGCGTATCCCTACGTCCTCATGAGCGTGGCTCCTCATGCTTTTCTCTGCTCGGAGCGCACGGCGGGCGAACATTCCGCGTTGCCTCCGGCCGCGTTGTCCCGCGCCGAGGCCGAACGCCTCGGCCTTCGGGACGGCGATCCGATCCGCCTTGAAAACCGCGCCGGAAGCGTGACGGCCGAACTCAAAACCGTCGAAGGGCAACGCCGGGACATAGTCGTGGTCGAGCGCGGCGGCTGGATGCTGTGCGGGCACGGCCTGAACCGGCTCACCCCGCCCATCCCGAGCAAGGTGGGCAACGGCACGCCCTATTATGACGCCCGCGTGGCCGTTCGTCCGTTTTCGGAGGACGGCGGCGCGCCGCCGCGCCTGCTTGTTCTGGAAAATCACGGCGAGGCCCCCGGCGGGGCCTTCTGCAAGGCCCTGAAACGACGGGGCGCGTTTCTTGACGTGTTGCGCCCGCAGAAAGACCCCCTGCCCGCGGATTCCGGGGACTACGCCGCGCTGGTCGTCCTGGGCGGGCCGCAAGACGCCTATGACGATGCGGCGTCGCCGTTTTTGCGGGCGGAAACGGCCCTGATGCGCGC
The DNA here is from genome assembly GCA_031281815.1 of Desulfovibrio sp. GTDB lineage: Bacteria > Desulfobacterota > Desulfovibrionia > Desulfovibrionales > Desulfovibrionaceae > Frigididesulfovibrio. Next base: position 6,188 of record JAITEY010000017.1, read on the forward strand.
CTTTGACGCGGCGGGCAAGCCCGTGGCCGGGATTTGCCTGGGGGCCCAACTGCTGGCCCGCGCGCACGGCGGCACGGTCGCTCCCATGGAGTTTCCGGAATTCGGCTTTACCCGTCTGACCGTCACCTCGGAAGGGCGGGACGACCCTGTGCTCCGGAATCTGTCCCTGCCCCTGCTCATGGAGTATCATCAGGATGCCTTTACTCTGCCGCCGGGCGGGGTGCTGCTGGTGCGCGGCGAGGCGTGCGCGAACCAGATGTTCAAGGTGGGCTCGTGCTCCTACGGCTTCCAATTCCACCTGGAAGCGGAAGCGGGCACGCTTGCGGCTTGGATACGGGAGATGCGCGAAGGGCGTTCTTATATCTATGAAAAATTGAAGACGCGCTTCGACATGCGTCTTCCGGATGCGTGGCTGGAGGACCTCCCGGTGTTGAGCCGGAATTCCGTCCTTTTTTGCGAACGTGCGGCCGGCAACTGGCTGAAGCTCGCCGGCAGGCAAACGGCCGGCTTGGGCGGTGCCCCGTAAGCACATCATGCCGGAGCAACCGTTTTTTGCTCTTTACTCCCCTCGAAGACTGTGCCAAAGTAAACCGTTTGGGCACAGGGCCGCAAAAGAAAAGTACGTCTGGTGCGGCCGGTCCACCGCCGTATTCTGAAAAACGCATCCGGGCATTGTCCGGAGAGGCTTCAGAGGTACGCGGCAGGGCGTGACGATCTGCCGGTCGCGTTCCGGGAGCAGAGCGATGAGCGATATCCGTTGGCGGCACAAAGACCTGCTGGATACAGCAGAGCTTTCTGCTTCCGAAATTACCTGTCTTTTGGATATGGCGGAACGTTTCGACGAAATCAACGCGCGGCCGGTCAAAAAGGTGCCTACCTTGCGCGGCAAGGGCATTGTTCTGTTTTTCGCCGAACCCAGCACCCGCACGCGCACATCCTTTGAGGTCGCAGGCAAACGGCTTTCCGCCGACACGTATGCGCTTGCGACATCAGGCAGCAGCATCACCAAGGGCGAGTCGCTCCGGGATACGGCCCTGACCCTGCAGGCCATGGCCCCGAACATCATCGTCATCCGCCATTCCGTGAGCGGCGCTGCCGCTTTTCTTGCCGAGCGCCTGTCCTGCTCCGTGGTCAATGCCGGGGACGGACGCCACGCCCATCCCACCCAGGCGCTGCTGGACGCCTTTACCCTGCGCAGACACTGGAAGGGCGACATGCGCGGCAAACGCCTGCTCATCGTCGGCGACACAGCACACAGCCGCGTGGCGCGTTCCAACGTATTTCTCTGGCAGAAGTTCGGCGTAAGCGTGCGCGTCTTCAGCCCCCGCACTCTGCTCCCGCCCGGCATCCGCGACTGGCCGGTCGAGGTGTACGACAATCTGGACGAGGCCGTTTCCGGGGTCGACGCGGTAATGGCCCTGCGTTTGCAACTTGAACGGCAACAGGCCGGCTTGTTGCCCGATCTCGCTGAATACGCCCGGCACTTTTGCATCGGCATGAAACACTTGGAAAAAGCCGCGCCGGACGCGGTTGTGCTGCACCCCGGCCCCATTAACCGGGGACTGGAAATCGCCTCCGATCTGGCGGATTCCGGCCGGAGCCGCATCCTGGATCAGGTGGCCGCAGGGGTCGCCGTGCGCATGGCCGTGCTGTTTACCTTGGGCATGCGTGATGATTCCATGCAGGGAGAACTTGCGGACCAAAAGGGCAGCATTGAGCAGAGCAGGTCGGCGGATGGAGTCGGATATGGAGTACTCCCTGAACCCGGACAGGCAACGACGGCGGGTGCATGATGCACGACGGAACGCGTGATGAGTACCTATCCGGGCCTTGCCCGGAACGGCCCGGCGGGGAGCGGGACGTCCTGTTTTTGGAACATGCCCTTATCTGCCCGGGGATACCGGGCATGGGCGGCGGTGAATGCGACGTGTCGGCGCGGGGCGGGAAAATCGTCGCCTGCGCCCCGTCCGGAGAGCTGGAGCCGCCCCCGGACGCGGAGCGCATACCGTGTGCCGGAAAACGCCTTTTCCCCAGTTTTCTGGATGTCCACACGCACCTGCGCGACCCCGGCCGTGAATATAAGGAAGACATCGGCACAGGTCTGGAGGCTGCCGCGCACGGCGGCTTCGGGGCGGTCATGGCGATGGCCAACACCGACCCCGTCAACGACAGGGCCGCCGTTACGGCGTATATGACGGCAAAGGCCGCCCGCCTGCATCCGCACGGCCCGCGCCTGTACCCCGTGGGTGCGCTGACCGTGGGTCTGGCCGG
>JAITEY010000024.1 GCA_031281815.1 Desulfovibrio sp.
CCCATCAAGGACGGCGACGACGAAACGCTCTCGTCCCTGCGCCTGCGCGTGCGGCCTTTCATCCTGCGCCGCACCAAGGCGGAAGTGGCCAAAGACCTGCCGCCCAAAATCGAAAACACCTATTTCTGCGATCTGGCGGAAGGTCAGGACGAGCTCTATGCCATGCTGGCCGGCAAACTCAGGGAACAGGTTCTGAACACCGTGGACAAGAACGGCATGGCCAAAAGCCAGATGTCCATCCTCGATGCCCTGCTCAAACTGCGCCAGATATGCTGTCACCCGCGCCTGCTCAAGATGGATATGCCCGACGTCTACGCCAACCCCGGCTCCGGCAAGTTCGACGCCTTCAAGGACATGGTCACGGGCATAGCGGAGGAAGGCCACCGCGTGCTCGTTTTCTCCCAGTTCGTGCAAATGCTGCACATCATCCGTTCCTGGCTCCAGATCAGCGAGATGTCCTTCTGCTATCTGGACGGGTCAAGCAAAGACCGTATCGAGCAGGTTGACCGCTTCAACAGCGACCGGTCCATCCCCGTGTTCCTGATTTCCCTCAAGGCCGGAGGCACGGGCCTCAATCTGACCGGCGCGGACTACGTCATCCACTATGACCCGTGGTGGAACCCGGCCGTGGAAAACCAGGCAACAGACCGTACCCACCGCATAGGCCAGACGCGGCAGGTATTCTCGTACAAGCTGATCTGCCGCAACACCGTCGAGGAAAAAATACTGCGCCTGCAGGACGCCAAAAAGAATGTGGCGGACTCCGTCATCCCCGGCGCGGAAGCCTGGAAATCCCTCTCGCGCGAAGATCTGGAAATGCTCTTTGAAGTTTGAGGCGAGATGATGCTTTCACAGGATAAACTGCGGAGCATCAGCCGCAGCGTTCCCTGGAACCTGTTGCTGCTCACCGTCGGGGGAACGCTGTATGCGTTTTCCATGCAAAGCATAGCCGTGCATCATGAATTCGTTTCCGGCGGTGTTTACGGCGCGGCCATGCTCATCAACTATGCGGCTGGCGCTCCGAGCATAGCCGTTATTTATGTGCTGCTGAACATTCCCATCCTGATCGTCGGACGCATTTTTCTGAGCCGGCGCTTCATGTTCTATACCCTGTACGGCATCCTGGTCATCAGCGCGGCAAGCAGGCTTATCGAATTCGACCTCGGCGTGCAGGATAAAACCCTGGCGGCCATAGCCACAGGCATACTCTGCGGCACCGGCACGGGCATCTCCATGCGTTCTCTGGGCAGCGACGGAGGTCTGAGCATCATCGCCCTGGCGCTCAACCATAAATACGGTCTGAACATCGGGGCCTTCAACATTGCCTGCAACCTGCTGGTCTTCGCCGCCGCCACGCCGATCATCGGCGTGGACAACATGCTCTACTCCATGATCGTCACCTACATGTCGGCCATGCTCATCAATTACGTCCTGTCCATGTTCAACCAGCGCAAGTTGGTTTTCATTATTTCCGAGCGGCACAGGGATATCGCCCAGAGCATCATGCGCAACCTCGGACGCGGCTGCACGCTGCTGCACGGACAAGGCGCTTTCACGCGCCAGGAACGGGAAGTATTGATGACGGTGGTCCACAACATGCAGGTGAAACGTCTCGAAGATATCGCCCGGCAGGTGGACCCGCAGGCATTCATCATCATCGAAAACACCAATATGGTGCAGGGCAGGGGATTCTCACACCGAAAGCAGTACTGACGCGGCCCGGAAAGCACGCGTCGCCGGCACCGGGAGCATCGGGCGCCGCCCGAACCCCGCCGGGAGAAACGATTTCCCGCGGATCCGCTCATTTTTCTCAACATGCGCGGCGCGCAGGCTCAACCCGGTGTGCGTCCTTTCAGGACAACTTCCTGCCTACGGCCCTGCCCATTTTTTTTACGAATTTTTTGGCCACATTCAGCGGTTTTTGCTCGTCTATTTCGGCGAACTCGCGCAGGAGTGCCTCCTGTCGCTCGTTCAGCCGCTTGGGAATAAGCACTTTGACTTCGACAAGCAGATCGCCCACGGCATTGCGCCCCGGATAGGGCAGGCCTTTGCCGGGAACGCGGAAGACGTCGCCGCTCTGCGTGCCGTGCGGGATATCCAGCACAACCGGGTCTTCCAGAGTCGGCACTTCCAGTTTGTCCCCGAGGGCGGCCCGGACGAAGGAAATTTCCTGCGTAATGAAAAGATTTTGGCCTTCGCGGGTGAAAACGGCGTCGTCCTCAACGGAAACGACCACATAGAGGTCGCCGGAAGGACCGCCGTTGAACCCGCCCTCGCCCTCGCCGCGCAGGCGCAGGCGGTTGCCGGAGTCGATGCCCGCCGGGATGTGCACCGACAATTCGCGCACTTCCTGAATCTGTCCGCTTGCCCTGCAGCGCGGGCACGGATTGGAAATGCTTTCTCCCGAACCGCGGCAATGCGGGCAGGGCACGCTGATCTGGAAAAAGCCCTGGTTGTGACGCACCTGGCCGCTCCCGCCGCAGTGCCGGCAGCGCTCCGGGGCGCCGCCTCCGGCCGAACGGCTGCCCTTGCATTCAGGACAGACAATATTGCGGGGAATCTTGATGGTGATATCGTCGCCTTTCGCCGCCTGACGAAAGGATATCGTCAAATTGTAACGCAGGTCCGACCCCTGCGTTGCCCTTCTGCGCCGTGCGCCCGCGCCCATGCCGAAGCCGAACAGGTCGGCGAAAATATCGCCGAAATGAGAAAAAATATCGTCCGTCGAGTTGAATCCGCCGCCGGCCGCTTCATGGCCGAAGCGGTCATAGCGCGTCCGCTTCTCGGGGTCACGCAGCACGTCATAGGCCTCCGCCGCCTCCTTGAAACGGAGTTCAGCCTCGGCATCCCCCGGATTGCGGTCCGGGTGATATTCCATGGCCAGCTTGCGGTAGGCCTTTTTGATTTCGTCGTGCGAAGCCGTGCGCTCCACGCGCAGCACTTCGTAATAATCGCGCCGGTACATGCCGTGTCAGTCGAGTTTGGAGGTATCCACAGGAAATTCGGGAGGGGAATAATACCCCAAGTCTTCGGGCAGAATCTTGGCTGCGGCGATCTCGCGCAGGGCGGTCACGACTTCCTTGTTGTGCGAGTCGACCAGGGCCGGGTAGCCTTCCCGGTACTGATGTACGCGCTTTATAGCCATCTGCACGAGAAGAAAGCGGTTGTTCACCCTTTCCTGGCAGTCCTCAACGGTAATACGGGCCATGGATGCCTCCGGCATGGAAAGAACATTTTCAGCGGACGGAATACATAAAGCGCGCCCGAACCTTTTGCCGGGAGCGGCTCGCGACGTTTCGCCGCGCATCTGAATTGTTCAGTATATATGCCCGCCCTTACGGATGTCAAGATTCAAAAAATGTTGTCCGGGGCAAGCCGGGGCAAGCGCGCGCTTTTCGGCGCTCTCGACTTTTGCCGCCGAACAGTGTATACGCTTGCCCGTTGTGGAGCCGTGATGCAGATTCCCTTGTATTCCGTCCGATCCCCGGCCGATGCCGAGGAATTTTCGGCTGTTCTGTCCGGGCGCGCCGCCGTCGCTTATGAAAACACAAGCGGGGCGGGCGATGCCGTTGCAGGGGAGGTTGCCGCGATTCTGGAGCAGGTCCGCTCCCGGGGTCTTGAGGCTGTGCTGGAGTATACCCGCCGTTTCGACGCGCCGGAGTTTCGGGAAGAGCAGTTCGCTCCGGACGCGGAAACCCTCGACAGGGCGGTCTCCGCAGTGCCCGCGCGTGATGTTGCGATCATGCGCCGGGCTTGGGACAACATCCGCGCCTTTCACGAAAACGACAAAGAGCAGTCGCGCATCGAAATGCGGCCGGAAGGCGGCATAGTCGGGCGGCTGGTCCGGCCCGTCGACCGTGCCGGATTGTATGTGCCGGGAGGCAAAGGCGGTGAAACTCCGCTGGTGTCCAGCCTGCTCATGGGCGCGGCGCCCGCGCTCGCGGCCGGAGTGCCGGAGATTGCCGTGGTTACCCCTCCCCGCCGGGACGGGAGCGTCAATCCCCATATCGCGGCGGCGGCCTGCATGATCGGACTGACCGAAGTGTATGCCGCGGGCAGCGCCTGGGCCGCGGCGGCCCTTGCTTACGGCGCCGGCCCGTTGCGCGCCGTGGATGTCGTCGCCGGCCCCGGCAACATTTATGTCGCCGCGGCCAAACGTCTGCTTCAGGGGCGCATCGGCATAGATATGGTCGCCGGACCCAGCGAAATCTGCATCGTGGCCGACGCTTCGGTTCCGCCCGCATGGATCGCGGCCGACATGCTTGCCCAGGCCGAACACGACGAGATGGCTTCGGCGGTGCTGATTTGTACTGAAGACGCTACAGCGCAGGCCGTCCGCCGCGAACTTGAACGCCGTTGCGCGGAACTGCCGCGCCGTGTTGCGGCGCTGGCTTCACTGGCCCGCTACGGCGCGATCGTCCGTGTCCCCGACACGGCAACGGCTATGGCGCTGGTCAACCGCATCGCCCCGGAACACCTGGAACTCGCCGTGAGCGACCCTTGGTCGCTGCTCCATCTGGTCCGCAACGCCGGCGCGATTTTTCTGGGCCTGTATTCGGCTGAGGTCTTCGGCGACTATTTCGCCGGCCCCAATCATGTGCTGCCGACTATGGGCACGGCCCGATTTTCTTCCGGCCTGTCCGTATCCACATTCTGTAAAAAAAGCTCACTCCTGGCCCTCAACCGCGCCTTTGCCGCGGACTGCGCGCGCGACACCGCTGCGCTCGCCCGCCTGGAAGGCCTGGAAGCCCACGCACAGGCGGCCCTCTGCCGCCTGGAAGACAATTGAGGCCGTGACGTCACGGAGAACGGCATGCAAACGGTAACAACAACGCATCTGACGGAATATCCTCTGGTCGCGCGCGGCAAAGTACGGGACATCTACGCGGTTTCCCCGGATACGCTGCTCATGGTCAGCACAGACCGCATGTCCGCTTTCGACGTGGTCATGAACGAGCCCATACCCTTCAAAGGCGTGGTGCTCAACCTGATAAGCCTGTTCTGGCTGAACAGGTTTTCCGGCCTTGTGAAGAACCACCTGCTGGAAAGCGACGTGCGGCATTTCCCGAAAAAACTGCGCGCGCACGCCGACATGCTGGAAGGCCGCAGTATTTTGGCGCGCAAAGCCGCCACTCTGCCCGTGGAATGCATCGTGCGCGGCAACCTGACCGGCTCGGGCTGGAAGGACTATCTGGCCGCGGGCATGGTCTGCGGGCACAAGCTGCCTGCCGGTCTTCTGGAGTCGCAAGCCTTGCCCGAACCCCTGTTCACGCCGTCCACCAAGGCCGAAATCGGCACGCACGACGAGAACATAACGCGTGAGGAAGGCATGCGCCTGGCAGGCAGGGACGCCTTTCTGCAGGCGGAAAAGCTTTCGCTGGAAATTTTTCGCGCGGCCGCGCGCTACGCGGCCGAACGCGGGATCATCATTGCCGACACCAAGTTTGAATTCGGCTTCATCGACGGTGATCTGCGTCTTATCGACGAAGTGCTGACTCCCGATTCTTCCCGCTTCTGGCCTGCGGAGCGGTTTACGCCCGGCAGGGCTCAGCCCAGCTTCGACAAGCAGTACCTGCGCGACTGGCTGGAAACGCGTGATTGGGACAAGTCGCCGCCCCCCCCCGCCCTTCCGGATGAAGTGGTCGAGGAGAGCGCCCGCAAATACAGGGAAGCGTATACCCTGCTGACCGGCGAAGAACTGCCCGTTTGACGTGGAACTCGAATACAATACATCAGCATGACAAGGAGCCGTGCATGTTGCTGCAAGGAAAAAAAGCCGTCATTTTCGGAATCGCCAACACCAGAAGCATCGCCTACGGGATAGCCCGGGCATTCCGCGCCCACGGGGCGGAAATCGCCCTTTCCTGGGTCGGCGATGCCTTGCGCAGACGGGTTGAACCCATAGCGGAAGAGTTGGGCGCAGCCTTTACCTTTCCCTGTGACGCGGCAAGCGACGAATCCATCGCCGCCGCGGCCGCGTCGGTCGAAAAAAACTGGGGCAGGGCGGATGTCCTGGTGCATGCCGTAGCTTTCGCCGACCGCGACGAACTGCAGGGGCGCTACATTGACACCTCGCGCAAGGGATTCGCCGTGGCCCTGGACATTTCCGCATATTCCCTGACGGCCCTGTGCAAACACTTTGAAACTATTCTCAACGACGGCGCCTCGATAATGACCATGAGCTATTACGGGGCGCAAAAGCACATCAACAACTACAACGTGATGGGGGTGGCCAAGGCCGCCCTGGAATCCTCGGTGCGCTATCTGGCCTTTGATCTGGGACCGCGCGGCATCCGCGTCAATGCCGTAAGCGCCGGACCCGTAAGAACCCTGGCCGCTTCGGGCATCTCCGGCTTCCACAGGATACTCGGCCACATAGAAAAATATACGCCGCTGAAACGCACCATCACCATTGATGAAGTCGGCAACACGGCGGTCTTCCTGGCTTCCCCCCTGTCCACGGGTACCACCGGCAGCGTCGTGTTCGTGGATGACGGCTATCATGCCTCGGGCATACAGATCGACGCTCAGGGGAACGCGGATTGACACGGCGAGGCTGCGCCGCTTTTTCGGAAACGCGGTAAACGGAAGTGTCGGAGAATGACCCAATCACCGAACATAACCGTTGCCTTGCAAAAATCAACGGCGCCGTCTACGTCCGGCAAGCCGGTGCGCTTTTGCGGTACCTGAGGAAGTACAGAAACAGGAGGCCGGCGGAAAAGACGTATACCGCGTTGATGTCCAGAATTTCGTTCATGCCGTAAGCCAGGATGGGGCCGACGGCCATACCGGCATCCGCAGCAAACACATAAATCATGAGCAGGGTATGTCCCCCGCTCCGGGCTGCCGCGTCGGAAGCGGCGGTATCGGTCAGGGTGGTGAGCGCCGTGGCCGCCAGTTGCATGCCGAGCAGGCAGGCGAACCAGACGGGCAGCGGCAACGGAGCCGCCAGAGCGGCCGCGAGCAGGCCGCCTGCGGCAAAGGCCGGATAGAGCAGCTTGCCCTTGCCGCCGCGCCGGTCCGCAAGTTTCCCCGTCAACGGCGCGAGCCACGGTTCCCAGGCCCAACGCAGGGCTTGAAAACATCCCCCAAGTGACGCAGCCCCGATCAGGACGCCGGCAACGTATACGCCGCCTCCTGTATGCGCGGCTATCAGAAGGCTCAGGGTCGGAGCCAGTATGCCCTGAATGACCAGCGCGACGATGCCTCCGGCCGCCGCAATGCGAAGCGTCCCCGCCGTGCGCAGACAGGCCGGCAACCCTCTGCCGGGACCGGCCTCCGGCGACCGCTTGCCCGGTTCGCTTGAGGGAATCAGGAGCAGAGCAAGGACTATCGCGGGGGCCGTGAGTGCCGCGAAGATCAGGGCTGTGCCGCGCAGGCCTATCAGATCCGCGATGATGCCGCCGCAAAGCATGCCGACCAGACTGCCCAGACGGTAGAGGCCGTTGTACAACCCGGTGTAACGTCCCCGGTTGTCCGGCGTGGACACCTTGAGAATGCAGAACAGCGACCCCAGCCGCAACAGGGACCAGGCCGCGCCCCACAGGCAGCGGGCCGCCAGCCAGACGGGGAACGACGATGCGAAGCCGTACGCAGTGGTCGTGACCGTCGTCAGGAGCACGGCGGCGACAATCCCCGTGCGTTCGCTGATCAGCGTATACAGGCGGCCGACGGGCGGGTTGAGCGGAAGACGCACGATCCTGTTCGCGGCGAGTATGATTCCAACTTCCCAAAGAGAATCCAGGCCTGCTTCCTGATAATACAGGGGCAGGACTATATACAGCATGGAATCGCCCGTCAGGCACAAAGCCGTGATCAGCGCGAAGCAGATGATGTGACGCCTGTCTTTGTCGCCTGCCATAATGATCCCGCACCGCGTTGACGGCGCTTACATCCGGTCGCAGGTCACGGTGTCTTTGCCGCCTGCCGTAACCGTCCCGCGCCGCGTTTCCGAATGCGGGGCGTGTCCGTTGCTTGACAGCCGACCCGCATTGTTCCGGCAACGTCGACCGGCGGGCGGTTATTCCACGGTGACGCTTTTCGCCAGATTGCGGGGCTGATCCACGTCTTTGCCCAGAAAGGCGGCGGCTTTATAGCTGAACAACTGCAGGGCCGGCAGCATGAAAAAAGCGCACAAGGGCCCCCATGCCTCGGGCAGCAGCCAGCTTTCGCCCACGCGCAGTTCCATGCCGTCTTTGGGCGGGTTGGTCAGGGCGACGACGGGGCCCTTGCGCGCCGCCACTTCTTCCAGGTTGGACATGGTCTTGGCGAAATGCGCGTCGTACGGCATGAGGAAAAACGAGGGGAAGCACGGGTCAATCAGGGCGATGGGGCCGTGTTTCATTTCTCCCGACGCATAGCCCTCGGCATGGATGTAGGAAAGTTCCTTGACCTTGAGCGCGCCCTCCAGGGCCAGAGGGAACGATTGCCCGCGCCCGAGGAAAAACATGCTCTTGCAGGCGGCAAAACGCGCGGCCAGACCGGCGGCTTCGGATTCAAGGGTGGGGAGCAGGCCCGTAAGCCGGGCCGGGATATCCGACAGCTCGGCCAAGGCCCGCGCCGTGATTTCCCTGTCGAGCGATCCCCGTTTCCGGCCCCAGTACAGGGCGGTGAGCATGAGTACGGTCATTTGCGCGGTCATGGCTTTGGTGGACGCCACGCTGATCTCCGGACCGGCCTGGGTGAGCACGACGGCATCCGCTTCGCGTGCGATGGAAGAGCCGATGACGTTGCAGATGCCCAGGGTCGCGATGCCTTGCTCCTTGACCAGACGCAGGGCCGCGAGCGTATCCGCCGTTTCCCCGGACTGGCTGATGACCAGCAGGCATTCGCCCGGTACCGGCAGGGCATTGCGGTAGCGGAATTCCGAGGCTGTTTCCACTGTGGTCGGTATGCCGGACCACCCCTCCATGAGACTCTGCGCCCACAGCCCGGCATGCCACGAGGTGCCGCAGGCCGCGATGCGCAGGCGGGAAGGCACGGGAAACCCCTCAAGCTCCGGCATGCGGACGGCATTGCGCTTCGTGTCCGCCCTGCCTGCGATGCAGTCGGCCACAACGCGCGGCTGCTCAAAAATTTCCTTGAGCATGAAGTGCTTGTAGCCGCCTTTCTGCGCCGCCTGCAAATCCCATTCAATACGGGTGAGCGTTTTCGGCACGGGCTTCAGGTCGGCCATGGAGAACACTTCGGCGCGCAGCGGCGTGATGCGCGCTATTTCGCCGTCTTCAAGGAAAACAACATCCCTGGTATACGGCAGAAAGGCGGGAATATCCGAGGCCGCGAAATGTTCGCCTGCGCCCGCTCCTATAAGCAGGGGCGCCGAATGCCTCGCCGCGTAAATCGTATCGGGTTCTTCGGTGGAGAGCAGGGCAACAGCATAGGTGCCGCTCGCTTTTTCCAGGGCGGCGGCAAAGGCCCGGAGCAGGGACAGACCCCCGGCCTGCTCGTCCGCGATGAGGTTGGCCAGCACTTCGGTGTCCGTTTCCGAGAAAAAAAGATAGCCCTTGTCCAGCAGGAAATCTTTCCATTCCCGGTAATTTTCGATGATGCCGTTGTGCACGATTGCCAGATTGCGCGTGAAGGACACATGGGGATGGGCGTTGTTTTCCGTCGGCGCGCCGTGCGTTGCCCAGCGGGTATGACCCAAACCTGCCGTTGCCAGCGAGATATCCATATCCGCAAGTTTGTCTTCCAGATTGTTGAGCTTGCCTTCCGCCCGGATCACCTGCAGTTCCCGGTTCCGCACGAAACAGACTCCCGAAGAATCGTAGCCCCTGTATTCCAGACGCCGCAGTCCTTCCATGATAACGGGAACAGCGGGTCTGTGCCCGGAGTAACCGATGATGCCGCACATACTGTTTCTCCCCGGAACATGCCGCACGCGGGACCGCCTTTGCCCGCGGATCCCTGCGGCTCTAGATTTACTCTTGATTTTTTTGCCGAATACCCGTAAGTGGAAAGAAAAGCAAGTCGTAAGCCCGGGGGGTTATGATGCCTCAGGTAGCAGCCAGGATAAACAGCGATCAGGAACGGTGGCTGAAAGATTATTTCCGCACCAAAAGTGCAGGAGCGGAATTTATATTGCCTTGGGCCGTGGATACCTTTTTCCGCGCCATCATGTCTCTGAAAGGCGCGTTCAGTCCCGCGGAGTTGAAAACCATTGTAGAAGCCCACAAGGATGTCCGCCTGCTGCCGGATACGACGCGCGGTACATACCTGCTCCTCAGGGTGCTCGACGCCTGTGAAACAAACAATGTGCATGTGCGGCACGGCGCCGGCAAAAGCGCCCTGGAGGCGAAAATCAAACGTCTCGACGACACTCAGGCCGCCGCCCTCATGGTCTGGGCTGCTGCTTTTTGGGTAAGTAAAACGTGTACCGCAGAAACCCTTGACGATTATATCCGTATGTACTGATTTCCAGTATTTTCTTGTTATTCCACGCCGTTATCCTATTTCCCCTTTACCCCTTTACTTTTTTTCCGCATAAAGTTAAATAGGAATCCTTCCTGATAACCTTATCTCCAGGAGAAAATCCTCATGTCCAAGACCAAAGACAATTTGATGGCGGCTTTTGCCGGCGAGTCCCAAGCCAACCGTAAATATCTCGCTTTTGCTAAACAGGCCGACGCGGATGGGTTGCCCCAAGTCGCCAAGCTTTTCAGGGCCGTGGCTGAAGCGGAAACTATTCACGCCCATGCGCATTTGCGCAATGCGGGGAAAATCGGCAGCACATTGGAAAACTTGAAAGACGCCGAATCGGGAGAAATCTACGAGTTCTCGAAAATGTACCCGGAAATGATCAAGGAAGCGGAAAGCGAAAGCGCGACCAAGGAGGCAAAATACTTTTCATATGTTGCCGCCGTGGAAGAGGTGCATTCCAAGTTGTACCGTAAGGCCGTGGAAGCCGGAGGCAAGCCTGCCGCAACGGACTATTACATCTGCGCCGTTTGCGGGTATACGCACGAAGGTCCGCATGACGCCGACTGTCCCGTATGCGGCGCCGGCGCCAAGGCTTTCTATAAAGTCGCCTGAGTCGAGCCGAAATAGTTTACTGTGCAGGGGGCTTCCAAGCCCCCTGTCGAGTCGGGGCGCCGCTCCAACGCCTGGCGGGTCGGGCTGAGCAGCGTGAGCCGATGATTTGCCCAATTTTTTCTTTATCTGCTCGCCCGCATGCCGTTCGGGACGGAAAGGCCCTCGGTTGATTCAAAAATTGCCTCAAGTTTCCCCAAAGCTACAACTCTTTCGCAACGGCGTTTACCAGCGCCGGGATGGTGTATTCCCGCGGCATGATGTGGCAGGGCAGACCCGCTTTTTCCAGGGTAGCGGCCGTTATAGGACCGATGCACGCGAACTTGATTTGCGGGAATCCGCGTAGGATCTCCGCGGATATGAGTTTCAAAAAATTTTCAACGGTCGAGGAAGAGCCGAAGGTGATGCAGCGGATGACGCCGGATGCCGCTTTTTCCAACACCTCATCCCTGCGTCCTCCCGCAGGCACGGTGTCGTACAGCGGCAGGACATCCACCCCGGCACAATGCGCGCCCAGGAGTTTCGGCAGGGCATCGCGGGCTTTGAGCGCTCTGGGCAGGAGGATGCGCATATCCGCAAGCCGGCCCGCGTAGTGTTTGAGAATCGCGTCGGCCACGCTTTCCGCCACATAGTTTTCCGGCAGCAGGTCGGCTTCCAGTCCGTGCCCGCGCAGGGCGGCGGCCGTTGCCGGTCCTATGCAGATCAGTTCAATATCGGCCAGAGCGCGGGCGTCGAGACCGGCGCGGCGCAAGCGCTCCCAAAAATATTTTACGCCGTTCACGGACGTGAAAATGACCATGCCGTAACGGGCAAGGACGTCCGGCAACGCGAGCTCGGCCGGGGTTTGACCTGAACCGTCCGGAGGGAATTGCGGGGAACGCGGTTCCCCGGCCGGAAGCGCCGGTGCCGCGCCGGCGGCATCAAGAGGTACGATTGCTATGGTGGGGAACAGTATGACCTCGGCCCCCAGTTCCTCCAGCATGGCCGCCGTCTCAGACGCCTGTTCCCTGGCCCTGGTCACCACCACGCCCTTGCCGAACAGCGGTCGTTTTTCAAAGCTGTTCAGGGTATCGCGCAGGCCGGCGGCTCGTCCCACGACAATCAGGGCCGGGGCGGAGAAGGCATGTTCCGCGGCCTCGGCGGGCGCGCGGCCCAAGGTGGTCAGCAGGCTCCTGTGGCGGGGCGTTGTTCCCCATTGCACCAAGGCCGTCGGCGTGTCCGCGTCCAGGCCGGCCTCTGTAAGCCTGCGGGCGATTTCGGGCAGATTTTTCATGCCCATATAAAACACCAGGGTCGCGCCGCTCCGGGCCATGGCATCCCAGTTATGCGCGCTTTCCGCCTTGCCCGGATCTTCGTGGCCGGTGGCGAAAAGCACCGAGGATGCGCAAGCGCGGTGCGTGAGCGGGATGCCGGCATAGGCCGGGGCGGCGATGCCGCTGGTGACGCCGGGCACCACTTCAAAGTCCACGCCCGCTGCGACCAGCGCTTCGGCTTCCTCTCCGCCGCGACCGAACATATACGGATCGCCGCCTTTTAATCGGGCAACCAGCTTGCCTTCCTTCGCCTTGCGTACCAGGAGGGCGTTGATCTCGCTTTGGGGCATGCTGTGGTCCCCGCCCTGCTTGCCCGCGTAAATCAGCTCCGCATCCGCGCGGGCATAGGCAAGCAGACTCTCCGACGCAAGGTAATCGTAGACGACGACATCGGCGCGCGCCAAGACATCCCGCCCTTTCAGCGTGAACAGTCCGGGATCTCCGGGACCTGCTCCGATAAGGCTGACTTTCATTTCCCTATGCCTGCTCCTGTCGTTCCCGGCAAGGCCCGGCCGCCTCCCTGCCCAGTTCCAGGGCGCGCAGGTTGATCTCGGCGTCCTTGGGGGGCAGGTGCCTGCGAATGACTTCTCCCAGGATCTCCGGCCCGAACGGCAGAAACCCGGCGGCGCAGGCCGCCCCGAGCAGGGCGGTGTTGCCGCTGCGCACGACGCCGGCCCGCCGGCCCAAAGCGTCGATGGATAAAAACAGGCTGCTGCCGGCGACCCGCTCGACTGTTTCCCTGACGTCCTCTATGTCCGGCAACCGCTCACGTCCCATGCTCACGCCGGGAGGCGGGATAAAATCCGTTGCGCAGACCGCCGCGCCGCCCGGCGCGAGGTACGGTACGGCGCGCATGCTTTCCAGGGCTTCAAAGCCCAGCACAAGGTCCGCTTCGCCGGGGCGGATGGTCGGACTTCGAAAACCGCCCAGCAGCACCGTGGATTCCACAATGCCTCCGCGTTGGGCCATGCCGTGAATCTCGCCTGAAACCACCTCCAGCCCATAGGCGACAGCCGCACGGGCCAACAGGGTCGTGGCCGTCAGGGTGCCCTGACCACCTACGCCCGTCAGGTAAATACGCAACGTGAGGTTCATTGCTCACCCTCCTTGCGCGCCTTGAACGAGGGCGACGCCTGCACGCAGACCATACAGCCCGTACACAAATCGGGATTGACTCCGCATGTTTCTCCCGTGCGGTAAAACGCCGGGCAGGCCAGGGTTTCCAG
Organism: Desulfovibrio sp.; assembly: GCA_031281815.1. Lineage (GTDB taxonomy): Bacteria > Desulfobacterota > Desulfovibrionia > Desulfovibrionales > Desulfovibrionaceae > Frigididesulfovibrio. The sequence goes on from JAITEY010000024.1 coordinate 13,568, forward strand.
GCATTCCGCGGCTGCGGCGTCCCGGCGGGCCGCGTACGCTTTTTGCCCGCGCCTCTTTTTCAGCACCCGGCGGGCATACAGCACACAGGGTTCTTCAACGATAATCACGCGCACGCCCGTTTCGTCCTTCATTTCCCGCATCAGGGCGAGCAGCCGCTTCTGATTGTACCCGCCCGCCCGCGCAACGCGGGTTACGCCGCAGCCCCGGACTACGCTTTCAATGTCGAGATGCGTACAGTTCGCGCCGAGTACGTCCTGATCCATTCCGGGGTTCGGTTGATGCCCGGTCATGGCCGTAGTCCCGTTGTCCAGAATGACTACCAGAACAGTGTGCTTGTTGAATACAGCGTTGACCAGCCCGGTCAGGCCGGAGTGAAAAAAGGTCGAGTCGCCGATGAAGGCGACCACGGGTTTGCCGAAACGGGCAAACCCGCTCCCGGCCGAGATCGAGGATCCCATGCAAAACAGAAAATCGGCCGTCCGCAAAGGAGGTAAAAGGCCGAGCGTATAACAGCCGATGTCGCTGGAATAGACGACTTCGTCGCCGAACACCTTGCGCGCCGCATAAAACGCCGAACGATGGGCGCAACCGGGACAGAGGTTGGGTGGACGTCCCGGCAGGGCCGCAGGCGCGGGTGCGGCGGGAGCGGCCGCTTTTTCGTCGAGTCCGAGCAGAGACAGCAACGCGCTCCGGACCTGCGGGACGGAATATTCGCCGAAAATTTCCAAAGGTCCCTGTTTGCCCCTGATTTCCACAGGCAGGGACAAGGTGTGGGCCAACGCCTGCAAAGCACGCTCCACAAGCGGTTCGCCTTCTTCCAGCACGAGCAGGACTTTGACCCGGCGCATGAAGTCTTCCAGAGCCTTTACCGGCAAAGGCAGGCTCATGCCGAGTTCGAAAACGCGCGGCTTCCGTTCCGGGTCTACGGCGAGCAGCGCATCGTGCAGGTAGGCTCGGCTGATGCCGGAAGCAACGACGCCGATGTCGCCTTCCCCGGTCACGCGGTTGAATGGGGACGCTTCTGCCGTATCTCGTACGCGCTCCAGATTTGCGGCTGCCGCCCTGTGGCGGATGCGGGCGACGGCGGGCACGGGCACGAAACGTCCGGGGTCGCGGGCAAAGGGGACGATCGGCGCCGGGTCCGGCAAAGGGCCGAACAGCACCGGGCCGCGCAGATGGTTGACTCTGGTGGTGGTGCGCAGCATGACCGGTTGCCCGCTTTCGCGGGCCAGCAGCAGCGCGGCTCTGGTCATGTCCTTACATTCCTGCGCGGATGCCGGCTCAAAACAGGGCATGCCTGCGAAACGCGCGTACAGGCGGTTGTCCTGCTCGTTCTGGCTGGAATGGCAGCCGGGATCGTCGGCCGACAGGAGGACCAGCCCGCCCGGCAAGCCGGTGTACGTCATGGTCAGCAGCGGGTCGGCGGCTACGTTGACGCCGACGTGCTTCATGGTCACAAGGCACAGCGCACCGCTCAGGGCCGCGCCGGCCGCGCATTCCAGCGCGACTTTCTCGTTGACCGAATACTCGAAGACGAAACGGCCGCTCGCGGCAAGACTCCGAAAGCCGTCGGGAACTTCGGAAGACGGCGTGCCCGGATAACAGGAAACGAAATTGACGCCGGCCTCCAAGGCGCCGCGCACTACGGCTTCGTTTCCGAGCAGCAGATGCTTCCCGCCGGCGGACCCGAGCAACAGGTGGTTCATAAGCCTCCTCCGGCGCTGCGAACCATGAAAGGTATGCTCCGACCGGGGCGGGACGGAGCCTCGTCGACTGCGCGCCGTCTTGTTTACCGTGTACCGAGTTTCTCTTCCAGTTCAAGCTTCTTCTGCGCCCAAAATTTCATATCCGCCGAGCCGGAGGGCAGTCCGGTCACGGCGTCGCAGGCCTTGACGGCGCGTTGCAGGTCTCCCGTCAGTTCGGCGAGAATCACGATGCGGGAATTGACGTTGGCGGCTTCACCCGCTTCCAGCCCTCCGGACACAGCATCAAGAAGGTCGAGGGCTTCGCGGAACCTGTCCTGCGCGGCCAGCGCTCCGGCCATGCCCATGGCTGATGCGACCTTCAGGGAAGGGTCGGCCGCGCCGATCTCCTTCCAGGCGTTGTACACCTTGTCGTTGTCCTGTAAAAGCGTCGCCGCTTCCATGACTGCAAACCAGCCCGCCGTACGCACCGATGCAGGCGCGGCGGTCATGAATTCCTCCAGCTTTTCCAGACGCATGGCCGGCGCGGAAATCACCAGGATACGCCCGAGAGCCTCCGTTTCTTCCAATCTCCGGCTTTCCGCCTGCGCAGAATAGAAATGCCGTCCAGCCACGGCCGCGATGACCAACAGCAGCCCCACGGCTGCGAATTTCGCCTTGGAAACCAAAAAACGCAGCAACGGCGAAGCTTCATCCGAAACCTCCGAGCGGATGTCGGCAACCAGGCCGTCCTGATGTTCCGCTTTTACCGCCTTTATGCCCATGGTTTTTCTCCGATCGTTGTATTACGTTGCGTGACGCGCTTCGGCCGGCTGCATACGGGCCGACGGTTTTTATCGCACACCAAGCCGATGAGCCTTCCCTACACGTCCCGCCGACGAATGTCAAAAGCGCGGAACCGCCGCGCAGGGTGCGGTGCGAGGCATGAAGATGTGCGAAAAAACAACAGTCCGGCTTTGTCCTGCTGTCGTTGCAGGTGCACCGGCGTTGTCCGTAGTTCGGCATTGTCCTGCTGTCGTTGCAGGTGCACCGGAGTTGTCCGTGCTCTTTCACGTGATGCATGCAAGCATCACGTTGCCTGCGGGCTTTTATCCGCGTCCGCCGTACGGAAACAACGTCCATGCTTGTTGGAATCGTAAATCATCTCAGGTGTATTCCAGCGAATGCGCCTGCCTGATGCCCGGATACATCAGTTCAGCCTGCGCTTTCGTACAGCGTTTGTCGCCCTGTTCAGCCGTTTTTGATGCATAAACGCATCGTCGAGTCCCCCGCCGCTTTCTCCTTCGTGCTTGACACACGATACATGATGCTGTGTTTTCGCTCAGTTATGTGCAGCGAGAGGAGCTTGCCCATGCCGGCACAGAGTTTGCTCTGTATAGGTCGGCCTGATGCCGCGTACACCGTCGTCTCTGCCTGCGGCGGGAAGTACGACGGAGCCGGAGGGGCGGACGACTGTGTGGGGAACGGGGACAGTCAGCATATCCATCAGGCCGCAGACTTATATTCCAATCCATTGCCGTCTCCGTCCGTCGGTCGCCTCCGTTCCGGCGGACGAGAGCCGGGAGGATCGCTTCCTTCCTGCAGCATGTAGAACTGTGCCGGACAGCGCTTCAACATGTTGTCATAGTATCGGGCCCGGAACACCACGACAGGAAGGCGCGCCGAATACAAAGTCTTTCGTGAGGCAAGGCGGGTCGGCGTTCCCGTCGCAACCGCATAAAGCGCAAGAAAGGAGGCGAGGTTTTGTTTTGCAAGGCGTGTTACGGCAAAAGTATTCCCGGCCCCGCCGAGAGTCAATCGGGGATTCTCAGGAGAGGGACTGCAAACGATAGAGGAAGCTGTGATGAAACTGTATTGCTTTGAATCAGGAATTCTCTGCAGTTATAAGCATTTATTCACGTTGGCTGTGGATGTGGGGCTGGAGTTCACCGTGCCGGTCTCCTATCTGCTCATAGATCATCCCAAGGGCAAGGTGCTGTTTGATACCGGCAATGCCATGGAAGTCGTGGACAACAAGAAGGAACACTGGGGTGACGTTGTCGCGGTTTACGACCCTGTCATGCTTCCCGAGCAGTGGTGCGTCGGCGCTTTGCGCAGCCAAGGGATCAGTCCGGAAGAGATCGGCTGGGTAATTCTTTCTCATCTGCACCCGGACCGCACCGGCGGGATCGGCCGTTTTCCCAAGGCCAAGTATATCATACAACAGGACGAGATACATTACGCATACGCCCCGGACTCTTTTATGCGTAAAGTCTATATCAAGAAGGACTTCGACAAGCCGGTAAACTGGCATTTTCTGCACGGATGGGAAGACGACATGTTTGATCTCTTCGGCGACGGCAGTCTTGTGATCTACTTTACCCCGGGGCACACGCCGGGCCATCAATCGTTGCTCATCAACCTGCCCAAAACGGGCAAACTCTTTTTTGCCGCCGATTCCTGCTATACGGATGAAAATCTGGAAAGAAACATTCCGCCCGGCTTGGCTTGGCACTTCGGAGACTGCGAACGGACCATGCAGCGCATCCGCCACTTGCGCGACGAGGAAGGCGTCCGCATCATCGCAGGCCGCGACATGCACTCCTGGCGGCAATTCAGGCAGGCGCCGTATTTTTATGAGTAAGGCGCGTTTTCCTTTACCTCGTCGAAAGCGCAGCAACTCGGGAGAGAGCCGTGGGCTTCACATATAAAAACCGTTTCGTCCTCGTGGAGGAAAGAGACGTCGCCGTTGCTTTGGTCACCCTGAACGATCCGCCGCTCAACCTGAACAGCCCGGCTTCCCTGCGGGAACTCTGGGAAACGTTGGAAAAACTTGCGCGCGA
>JAITEY010000030.1 GCA_031281815.1 Desulfovibrio sp.
TGAACACCAGTTTCAACGTGCGCGGCGAACCGTTGGTCTGCACTCCCGAAGATGCCTATCTCTGTTTCATGCGGACGGAAATGGACTACCTCGTGCTCGGCGACTGCATTTTGGACAAAAAAGAACAAGCTCCCCTCAGAGAGGACTCGGACTGGCGCTCCCTGTATACGCCGGATTGACGCCGTTTCCAAGGCATCAGATACCTCAACAAGGCACTATGAGGGGTATGAGGGGGTCCGGGGGACATCATTTCCCCCGGCGAGGTCCGGGGCAGAGCCCCGGTGCTGCAGGGTCCGGGACGGAGTCCCGGCGCTCCCGGCAGGGTATGGGGCAGCGCCCCGGTGCTCCCGGCAGGGTCAGGGACGGAGTCCCGGTGCTCCCCCGGCAGGGTATGGGGCAGCGCCCCGTTCATACCCGGCGTTTCCCTAAAAATTCCAGGTGAAGCCCAAAGCCGCGCCGGCGGCTCCATCGGTCCTGCCGGCCGGACGCGTATCCTGCACGTCGCTGTATTCGCCGCCCACGGTCACGTTCAGGTCATCGCGCACCGACATGTCCATGTACAGACCGGCGCCGTTGAGGTTCCGGCTTCTTTCCGGCGGGCGGTACAGGGGCGAATCGGGGTCGTTGGGGTTGACGGTGACGCGGCCGGCCGTCGCCGGGTTCAGTTTGTAGCTCATGCTGACTTCGGAATTTTCCGTTTCGTTGATGCGGCCCATACGTTCCGGCGCTCCGGAGAAAGCCGACCGTCCCGGTGTCAAGCGGTCCGTCTGCTGCGGCTCGGACTGCGCGCTTACGGTGATGTTCTGCTTTTCCCCCAGCGTCACGGGCGTTTCGGCCTTTTTTTGTTCCGGATCAGGACCGTAGCGCCGGGCTTTTGTCGCGTCTGGTTCCGCGCCGGCTCCGGAGGCCGTGAAGGGGGACGCGGCGAAACCGGCAAGTCCGGGTTTCGCGGCCCTGTGCTTTTTCGCGCCCGGCGCTTTCCCGGCCGGGGACGGGGTTGCTCCCGGCGCGGCCTTCAGCGACCCTGCGCCGGCGGGGGAAACATTTGCCCCCGGCATGTCGCGGGCGGTCTGGACACGCGGCGCGGCAGGCTGCGCGCGGAGCGCCGGGTTGACGCCCTTGACGGGCGCTGTGGCCCGGACCGTGCGGGCGGAGCCGGGCGACGTCCGGCCGCCGCCATCGGCGCATGCGGCCTGCGCCGCGAAAAACACGCCCGCCGAAAAGCCGAGCAGAACACATTGTATGATGTTTTTCATTCTTTGACCTCCGGCGTGGATGAACCGGAAAACACGCTCACGGTACGGCTGCCCCTCTCCCGGCTCAGCCGACGACTCTGTTGCGTCCGCCTTCCTTGGCCTTGTACAGATTCTCATCGGCCCTGCCGATGCAGGCGCGGATGAACTCGTCAAACGGCTCGCCCTCCGCCGTGGGGACCGTTTCGCAGACGCCGAAGCTGGCGGTAATCCGCAATTCCTTGCCTTCGTAGTTCAATCGCAGCGCTTCCACGCCGGCGCGCAGACGTTCTCCAATCGACAGACCTACGGACAAGGGCATGCCCGGCAACAGCATGAGAAATTCTTCGCCGCCGTAACGGCTGCATATGTCGCCGGGACGCAGCGCGTGCGCAAGGTAGTCGGCAAAAAGCTTCAGCACCTCATCGCCGCAAAGATGCCCGTAAACATCGTTAAAGGTTTTGAATTTGTCGATATCGGCGATGACCAGGGTTGAAACATCGGGCTTCAGCGTAGTGAAAATTTCTTCCGCAAAATGCATGAAGGCCTTGCGGTTGTACATGCCGGTCAGGGCATCCCGAAAAGACAGATTCTTGTATTCCTCACTGGTATTCTTGAGCAGGGAGATACGTTGGGCCAACTGCGCGGCCATATAGTTGAATGCTTCCGAAAATTCACCGAGAAAGCTCACCTTGTGGCTGTAATCGCCGCCGGCGATGCGTTGCGTCTGCCACGTCAGATGCTTCAGGTTGGACTGAAAGGCTTTCAGCGTCCCTATAATGATGCCTTTTTCCGGAGTTTGGTATTCAAGGTCACCTTTGGCCAGGGTCACGGCCATTTTGCGGGTTGCCCAGATTACGGCGAGCAACTGTTCAAAATTCTTTATACCGCGCAGGGCTTCGGGCGGGGTTTCGTCTTTGAACCTCGGCGATACCGCCACCTGCAACAGGTGTTCCACGACAGATGTTGCAAGAGCCGTGCCGTCCGCCGGTTGCGACTCGGGAACGGTGGGCGCCGGCGCGGCCGGTTGCGGCTCGGGAACGGCGGCCGCCCGTGCGGCGGGCGCTTGTAATGATGGGTACATCCCGTCCATGACACAATCCGGTTCGGCGATGCCGTCCGCTCTGCAGCGTCAAGCAGCCGTCATGGGGGTGACGTGAAAACGACAGGTCCGGTCGCCGGTGCACCAGCAGTCGCTTTCCTTGACGTTCAGCATCCGGCCGCCGAATGCGTAAAAGATGCCGGTGATGAAGCCTTCATCGTAGGAGCAGACCGCGTGTCCCATGTCCGGCAGACCCGAACAGTCCAAATCTTCGGCAACGGTCAGGACAAAGGTAAAGTTGTCCATATCCGCGCTTTCTATGCGCAGGATGCCGACTTTCAGGTCCAGAAGCGCCTGTTTGACTTTTTCAATGTAGGTGTTCAGATCCGGCGCCTCGCCGATGAATTGCCTGCAGAAATGGATGCCCGCCTTGTATCCGGCATCGAACAGGATGCGATCCGCGGTTTCCGTGCCGAATTTCTCCTCCAGAACATCCCGCAGGGTATACTGAAACAGCCTGTAAACCTCAATACGCGTGGTGTTGCCGAGGTTGGGACGTCCTTCTTCCACATCGCCGATAAAGTCCCACGAAAATTCGTACTGCCTGTCTGCCATGGCGTTCTCCCGACATGCTTGCTGTGTAGATTTTCCGACATGAAAAATATATGTGCCGTCCGGCAAAAAAGCAAGCCCGCCGGCAAAAAATCCGCCGTCTGTCGAGCTGTCTGTCGAGCTTGACAGAGACCGGAGCCCCTGTGTAGTCTGCCGGAAAGTAACGGTGTTCCCGCCCGCAAGGGACGGGAATGAAAAGGGAAGACGGTGCGAATCCGTCGCGGACCCGCCGCCGTAACCGGGCGGATCCCCGCATGGCCGCAGTCGCGGCCGGCCACTGTTGCAAAAGCGTTGCGCGTTCGGCTTCGCCGCATTACAGCGGCTTGAGCGGGCTGTGCGGCAATCTTGCGGAACGGGAAGGCGCGGGCGTATCCTTTGACCCGGAAGCCGGAAGACCTGCCGTTATCCGACATGATTCCCGGCTCGCGGTCTGGCCGGGGGATCCGGCTGCAATAAAAACGGTATTGCGGACTTTTTCCGAAAGGGAGAGGTCCGCTTTTTTCTCTGCCGGATCGGCGTGGTGCGTCATGGTTTCCGCCGACGAGGTCCGAACGGCATGCCGAAAGGCTTTTTCCCCGTTGTGCCGGGGCTGTTGCTCCTGCTCGCCCTTCCCGCGCATATGGCCCTGGAGCGCCCGCTTCACCCGGCATCGGCGCCCGACGGGGCGCGGCGCATCGTGTCGCTCGCTCCCGGCATTACCGAGACCCTGTACGCCCTGAAGCTCGGGCCGCGCATCGCCGGCGTCACCAGCTACTGCCTGTATCCCCCCGAAGCCGCGCTCAAGCCGCGCGTGGCCGGCTTCAGCGACGTCAACCTTGAAGCCGTGTTGCGCGCCCGCCCCGATCTTGTCCTTTTGCCCGAGGACAAGCGCGACAACCTGCTGCGTCTGGAAACCCTCGGGCTGCCCGCGTTGCCTCTCGATGTATCGTCGCCTTCGGCGCTCGCGGCAAGCGTGGAACGCATCGGCAACATTACCGGGCGCGAAGCCGAGGCGGAAGCTCTGCTCGCCGAATTCCGCGGCGGCCTGGAGGCGGCCGCCGCGCGGGCTGCCGGCAATACGCCGCCGCGCGTGCTCTTTTCCGTTATGCGCGACATTCGCGGTGGAGGATTGTCCGAAGTCATCGCCGTCGGCGGCGACGGCTTTTACAGCGAACTCATCGCCCTCGCGGGGGGCGACAACGTCTGCGCCGGGCATATCGCCTTTCCCCGGATTTCGCGTGAAGCCCTTATCTTTCTTGATCCTGAAGTGATGATCGACGCCCTTCCCGGCGGGGACGCCGAACAGGCCCGCCGCGACTGGGAAAGCCTGTCTTCCGTCGGCGCTGTGCAGACCGGGCGCGTGTTGCTGCTGACCGACCCCGCGGACACCATACCCGGCCCGCGTTTTTTCCGTACCTTGGACAAACTGTCGCGAGCCTTTCACGGATACGCGCGGGAAGCCGTGCCCCGCGCGGAGACCTTCGGACATACAGACGCCCGAAAAAGGCAGCCGGCACAGGGTACCGCGTCCCGCACCGGTCCCCCTGCATCGTCCAGGGCAAAACCCGACCATGGGCTTACCGACTCTCCCGCGTCGGTTACCCGGTGATTGTCATGCTGAAAGCGGAACACCTGTCTTTTTTCCTGAACGGCTGGGCTCTTCTTGAGGACGTGAGCTTTTCTCTGGAGCGCGGGGATTGTCTTTTCGTCATCGGTCCCAACGGCGCGGGCAAGACCACCCTGCTCAGGAGCCTGCTGCGCCTGCACGAGACGGGGCGTTACGGGGGCCGCGTCGAACTGGCGGGGCGCGACGCGGCGGCGCTCACGCGGCGTGAACTGGCGAAAATCGCCTCCTACGCGCCCCAGGACGGCGGGGCGGCGCCGCCGTTTACCGTGGAAGAATTCCTGCAACTCAGCCGTTATCCGCACATCCCCCCTTCAGGCCGTTTGAGCGGCGCGGACCGGGAGGCCGTCCGCCGCGCCCTGCGCCTGACCGGCCTTGAAGGACAATCTTCGGCGCTTTTGCGGCATCTTTCGGGCGGGGAGCGGCGCAAGGCGTATCTGGCCGCCGCGCTGGCCCAGGAAGCGGAGCTTATGTTTCTGGACGAACCGGCGGCCTTTCTCGACCCCAGGCACGAGGCGGAGTTGCACCGGTTGCTGAAACAACTGAACCGGGAGCAAGGGCTGACCGTGGTCACGGTGACGCACAACCTGAACCATGCCCTGGACGCCGGGGGCAACGTGCTGGCGCTTAAAAAAGGCCGAGCGCTTTTTTTCGGTCCCGGCGGCGAGCTTGCGTACGGCGGGCTTGCGCGTGAGGTCTTTGACCACGCTTTTTCCGTGCTGCGGCATCCGGTGTCCGGGCGGCCGCTGCTCGCGGCGGACAGTTTGTGACGACAAGGCCGAAGATTGGAACGTGTAATGGTGATTTATGTGCCTCCGGCGGCCGGGGGAAATGATTTCCCCCGGACCCCGTCATATGTAACTTGGTAAGGTATCTTATGTTTCAATCCACATCCGACTCCGTCCGCCGGGTGGATTGCCCCTCACTGAAGGGAGAGGTTTCAAACCACAAAGAATTTCTGATGAACAACACGACGAAACTACGTATTTTGATGGTCTGCTGCCTTGTGCCGGTCGTGTGTGCGCCCTTTGCCGGGATGAGTTTCATTTCGCCCGGGGAGATTTTTGCGACGGGCAGTCCGGATGCGGAAGTTTTCCGGCGTTTGCGTCTGCCCCGGACGGTCGCGGCGTTTTTTGCCGGGGCTGGTCTTTCGGTGGCGGGGATGCTGTTTCAGGCCATGTTCCGCAATCCTCTGGCCACGCCGTTCACGCTGGGCATTTCCGGAGGCGCGGCGTTCGGGGCTTCGTTGTATGTTTATCTGGGCGCGGGAGCGGCGTTCGGCGTTTCCGGGGGGATATGGGCAGCGCCCGCGGGGGCCTTGCTGTCCATGCTGCTGGTATGGGCGCTGACGCGGTCGCGGGGGGCGTTTTCCACGCCGGTGCTGTTGTTGTCCGGCGTGATTATCAATTTTTTCTTTTCCAGTCTGGTGATGCTTCTCCAGTATTTGAGCCGGGCCGATGATTCGTTGCGTATCATGCACTGGCTCATGGGGTCGCTGGCGGTACCGGATATTGCCCGTGTTTCCGACATGGTTTTCGTGGTTCTTGCCGGATTTGTGTTTGTCGGGCGGCTCGCGCCTGCCCTGGACCTGTTGAGCGCCGGGGAGGAGCTTGCGGCGAGCCGGGGAGTGGAAGTCGGGCGCGTGAAGCTGTGGGTTTTTCTGGCGGCATCGCTGATGGTCGGGGTGATTGTGTCGTTGGCCGGACCGATCGGTTTTGTGGGCATGATGGTGCCGCATGTCTGTCGGCGCATGCTGGGCCGGCGGCACGGCCTGTTGTTGCCGGGGGCCTTTGTGCTCGGCGGGGCTTTCCTTGTGGTTTGCGACCTCGGGGCGCGCACCTTGTTCGCGCCGGCGGAACTGCCCATAGGGATTATCACCGCCTTGCTCGGCGGGCCTTTTTTCCTTTGGGTACTGTTCAGGGGCGGCGGACGCGGAGTTATGCTCTGAGGAAATATTTCGGAAAATTCATTCAACTTTTTTATGCAGGAGTGAACAATGAAACGGTTTATAGCGACGTTGACGTTGGTGACGGCGTTTTTTGCGACGGCGTATACAACCCTCGCGCAGGCGGCGGAAGCGGAAGAAACTCAGGCGAAACCCGCCGCCACCGTGCTCAAAAAAATAGTGGTTACGGCCACGGCTGAACCGGAAGAACACCGCAACGTCACGGCCAACCTGCAAGTCATTGACGCCGAGGAAATCAGACGGTCGGGAGCCTTCAATTTAAGCGGGTTATTGCGCTCCCGTTCGTCTGTGATGGTGCGCGAACAGCCCGGCAATTGGACGCCGATCACCATGCGCGGTTTTCGTACTGGTAAGACCATCAACAGCACTTTTGGCGATACTGTGCAAATTCTTATAGACGGAAACAGGGCAGGTACAGGCTGGATAGATAATATTCCCCTGGCGGGAATTGAACGCGTGGAGATTTTACGTGGTCCGGCTGCCGTGCTTTACGGGTCATCCAGCGTGGGCGGCATAATCAACATCATCACCAAAAAAGGTCGAGGCAAACCAGCGGGCGTGATTGAAGCCGCATCCGGCAGCAATGATTTTCGGAGTTTTTCCGCAGGCATGTCTCTCGGAGTGGATGATGACCGCTTCGGCTTTGCCGTAGCCGGCAAACAGCAAGGCGCTAATGATTACAATGTCGGCGGCGCCGGATTGCACCGCTATAAAAATACTGCTTACCAAAAAGCAGGTGGTGCTTTTACTGCCAGCTTCCGGCCCGTCGAACACTCGGAAATAAATGCTGTTGCTATTTATAATAATGTTTATGATACAGGAAGCCCAGGAGATATTTATGTTTATACCTCGCCTTATGATTCAGTAAAGAATGAATACAGCTATGGATCTTTATCATATACATCTCCTACAGATAAAAAAATGCGTATTAACCTAAATATATATGCTAATGAGAACAAATATAAATTTATATCACCTCCGCATACTTTTGATTACAGCTCCACTGGACAAATATACGGAGCAAAGGCTGTATTGGGCTTTACTCTGCCGAAAGTAGAAGAGGATCTATCCTTGGGCAACTTAGCCTTGGGATCCGAATATGTACATAGTCGTTCCATGTTGAACAAGGCTATTTATGAGCCGGATTTCCAGACTGATGTATGGTCGTTCTTCGGTGAATACACTGTAGATATCGGTCCAGTAACTATGAGAGCAGGGCTGCGCTATGACTATTATACGATGGAAGCGGATGCAGAAAGTAATGGAAACTTAATTTCTCAAGCACGTAGCCGCAATTTTGATCACCTTACATGGAGCTTAGGTGGCATATGGCATATTACTGAATGGCTTGGTCTGCGAACATCTGTCGGCACGGCTTATGTCCCGCCGACATCACTGGAACTCGTTGGTGATTATTATCTTTCCGGTGCAAGAACAAGGGGTAACGACAAGCTCAAGGCGCAAAGAAGTCTGACATGGGACACGGGTCTGGAATTTGATAATTTCGGTTTCAGCAGTTCTATCAGCTATTTTCACACTGAATATAAAGATCGTATAATATCAGTACCATCTAGCATATTGCAAAATACGACTACCTACATAAACCAAGGTAGGCAATATATCGCTGGTCTGGAATTCAGTCTTCGCTATGATGGCTCTATAGATGTTATGGGAGCACCGTTCAACATATCTCCATACTTCAATATGGAATATCTGACAGAGCGAACCAACAGAGGCGGTGGCTCGCGCACAACGAGAATAGAAGACCTTCCAGAATACACTGGATCGACGGGTGTAAATTTTTCTTGGCGTATATTCGCTTTAGATGTAAATATGGAATTTGTCGGTCGGCGACTAGAACAAGATTATACATCTACTATGAATTATTCTACCTATGAATTTGAGCGGAAGACCTTTGATGCCTTCCATGTATTCAACGCCCGATTTACAGTCGAACCTGTTGAAAAATTATTTGTTTACGCAGGAGTAAATAATATGGAAGATAAGCGCTACGGCTACAAGCCGGAATACCCCATGCCGGGACGAACTTTCTACGGCGGAGTGCGCTTTGAATTCTGACGACTCCTTGTTATGTTGAGGGCCGATGGGCCGGTCATGTAAACGTGCCGCTGCCGATGTTTCCGTTGAGGGGCATCACCGGAGATGCCGACTTCGTGTTCCCGGCCATGTAAACGTGCCGCTGCCGATGTTTCCGTTGAGGGGCATCACCGGAGATGCCGACTTCGTGTTCCCGGCCATGTAAACGTGCCGCTGCCGATGTTTCCGTTGAGGGGGTCCGGGGGAAATCATTTCCCTCGGCCGCCGGAGGCGTATAGACCAACATTGCAGTGTTTCAATGTTCGGCCTTGCGCCTGCGCAGGCCGAGGGTTTGG